>JANOOW010000140.1:0-4452 GCA_031421555.1 Hyphomicrobiaceae bacterium
GGCGTTGTAAATCGCGTTGGCGATTGCGGCGCCGACCCCACAGATACCTAATTCGGCGATGCCTTTAGCCTTCATAGGCGATGACTTGTCGTCCGTTTCGTCGAGGAAAATCACCTCTTGGTGCGGAATGTCGGCGCTGACAGGTACCTCGTATCCGGCAAGATCGTGGTTGACGAAGAAGCCGTGCCGCATGTCGACGACTGCATCCTCCATCAGTGCTGCGCCCACGCCCATAGTCATCGCGCCGATCACCTGGCTACGTGCGGCTTTCGGATTGAGGATGCGGCCAGCCGAACACACGGCGAGCATCCGCCGGACACGCGGCTCGCCAGTGATGGTATCGACAGCGACTTCGGCAAAGTGCGCACCGAATGTCGATTGCTGATATTTCTTGTCGAGGTCGCCAAATTCAATCGTGTCCTCGGCGACCAAACCGGCGTCGCCCGCTGCTTGGGCGAGCGAAACATTGCGATTTCCGATCATCACCTGACTATCCGTGAAGACGGCATCGGCGGAGTTCACGCCAAGTTTTTGTGCCACGGCTTCGCGCAACTTCGTGCACGCGGCGTAGACGCCGGCAGTCGACGTGTTGCCACCCCATTGGCCGCCGGAGCCTGCAGAAACCGGGAACGTGGAGTCACCAAGCCGCACCACGACTTTGTCTAGCGGCACGCCGAGCATTTCGGCGGCGGTCTGCGCGATAATGGTGTAGCTGCCGGTGCCGATATCGGTCATGTCCGTTTCGACGGTAACAGTTCCTCGATTATCGAGCCGCACGCGCGCGCCGGACTTTTGAACCAGGTTGTTGCGGAAGGCGGCAGCAACGCCAAGGCCCGTCAACCAGCGCCCGTCGCGACGCTGAGCAGGCTGCGCAGCCCGGTTGTTCCATCCAAAGCGTTCAGCGCCCAAACGGAGACACCCTGTCAGGTTGCGATGGGAGAAGGCACGCTCCGGCTTCTCAGGATCGACCTGGGTGTCGTTGGCTATGCGAAACTCGATGGGATCCATGCCGAGCTTTTCGGCCATTTCGTCCATCGCAACCTCAAGAGCCATCATGCCCGAAGCCTCGCCGGGCGCGCGCATCGCATTACCTTCCGGCAAATCGAGAATGGCGAGACGCATGGCAGTTAGCCGGTTGGGGCCCGCGTACAGAAGCTTGGTTTGCGCGACCGCAGTCTCGGGTTTTCCATCTGGTAGATTGCCGGACCAGCTTTCGTGGGCAATGGCCGAGATTTTGCCGTCACGATTGGCGCCGATGCGAATGTGCTGGTGCGTTGCCGGGCGATGAACGGTATTGTTCATGACCTGCGGCCGGGACAACGCGACCTTGACTGGACGCCGCGCCGCGCGTGCGCCGAGCGCTGCCAACAGCGCGTCACTTCGGATCCAAAGTTTTGCGCCGAACCCCCCGCCGATGTAGGGCGAGATCACGCGAATTTTTTCCTTGGGGATCTGTAGCGTTTCGCTGAGGTCGCGCACCGCCCACGCGATCATTTGGTTCGACGTCCAGAGCGTGAGTGCATCACCTTCCCAGGACGCAAGACTCGCGTGCGGCTCCATCATCGCGTGGCTTTGGTCAGGCGTTGTGTACTTCTCGTCGAGTTTGACCGCGGCAGAGGCGAATGCGGCATCGAAGTCACCAACCCGCGCGATGGCTGGCGCAGCACTGCCTTCGCCGGAGTCATCGCTGGCCGGTTGAGCTGTCTCGAGCTGCTCGTTGAGGTCGTAGCGGCCTGCCTCGCGCTGGTAATCGATCTCGATAAGCGATGCCGCCGCACGCGCCTGCTCGAATGTCTCGCCAACGACAAGGGCCACCGCCTGATGATAATGCTCAATTTTGGGGCCAGCGAGCAACTTCGCGGCGTGGGTCTTAGCCTTTCCCAATTTGCCGGCGTTCTGCCACGTGACAACCTTGATAATGCCGGACGCTGCTTCAGCCCGAGCCACGTTGATGGATCGAATGCTCCCCTTGGCAACTGCGCTCCCCAGAATATAACCGTACGCCTGATTGGCGACGACATCGTGGTGCTCATAGGCGTAGGGCGCAGTGCCGGTCGTTTTGAGCGGCCCATCGATGCGATCGGTAGGCTTACCGATGACCTTCAGCTGATCGATCGGATTGGTCGTGGCGGGTGTATCGAACTTCATGGATCACCCCTTCGCTTCAGCAAGAACAGCACCGATCGTGCGCTCGGTAAGCGCCACCTTGAATGCATTCTGACTGGTGGTTCGTGAGCCTTCGAGCAACTTGGCGGTCGTAGCTTTCGCCCCTTTCGGCAGCTCGGCTTCGGCTGCTTCGACCCGCCACGGTTTGTGCGCTACGCCGCCCACCGCAATGCGGCCAGTCCCATCGCGCTGGATAATCGACGCGACCGAAACGAGCGCGAAAGCGTAGGAAGCGCGGTCCCGCACCTTTCGGTAGGCTTGGGTACCACCCGCAGGTTTGGGGAGAGTGACCACCGTGATCAACTCGCCCTGCTGCAGGACGTTTTCGAGATGGGGCGTATCACCCGGCAAGCGGTAAAATTCTGCGATCGGGATGCTGCGGGTAGCGCCATCCGGCTTGACGGTTTCGATCGTTGCATCCAGCACGCGCATGGCCACCGCCATGTCGCTCGGGTGCGTTGCGATACAGGTTTCGCTCGTGCCCACGATCGCGAGCTGACGGCTGAACCCGCCGATCGCCGAGCAGCCGCTTCCGGGCTGGCGTTTATTACACGGCATGTTGGTGTCGTAGAAATATGGACAGCGTGTTCGCTGGAGCAGGTTTCCAGCTGTTGTTGCTTTGTTGCGCAGCTGCCCTGACGCACCGGCCAGCAGCGCGCGCGAAAGCACGGCATAGTCGCGGCGGACGCGTTGGTCGGCGGCGAGGTCCGAGTTTCGCACCAGCGCCCCTACGCGCAGGCCACCGTCCGGTGCCGGCACCATCTTGTCGAGGCCAAGACCGTTGATGTCGATCAGATGCCGCGGCGTCTCGATTTGCAGCTTCATCAGGTCAAGAAGGTTGGTGCCGCCAGCGATGAACTTCGCACCCTGTTGCCGTGCGGCGGCCCCGGCTGCTTCGGCGGGCGACTTTGCACGCTCGTACGTAAATGGTTTCATGCCTGCCTCCCGGCCACTTCGGAGATTGCATCGACGATGTTGGAATAGGCGCCACAGCGGCAGATGTTGCCGCTCATGCGCTCGCGTATTTCGTTAGAGGTCGGTTGCACGGGCGCGACCAAGTCCGCGGTAACGTGGCTTGGTGTCCCAGCCTTCAGCTCTTCCAGCATGGCCACGGCTGAACAGATTTGGCCAGGTGTGCAATATCCGCATTGATACCCATCATGCTTCACGAAGGCAGTCTGCATGGGGTGCATATTCTCAGGCTTCCCAAGCCCCTCGATCGTGGTGATGTTTTCGCCTTCGTGCATCACCGCTAGCGTGAGGCAGGAATTGATCCGCCGTCCGCCGACAAGCACCGTGCACGCGCCGCATTGCCCGTGGTCACACCCTTTCTTCGTGCCAGTAAGTTTCAAGGTCTCGCGCAGCGCATCGAGCAGCGTCGTTCTCGTATCGACTTGCAACGCCTGCACTTTGTCGTTGACGGTCAGCGAAAGCTGCGCAATCGCGGGACTTTCGATGGGGGCGGTCTGCGCTCCAGCAGTTGAAGGCACCGCTGAAATTGCGACGGTTGCTGCGGCGCCTGCCATTACGTCGCGGCGCGATAGCTCGAGATCAATCGGACTGTGCGAGTCGTTTTCCATGCTCACGGAACTCCCTATGGCTGCGCCAAGCGTAAACCGCAAACAGCGGGTAGGTTCCCGACTGTCACAATCGAAGTCCACGTTATCGCCAGCCTGAACGCGAACGCGTGCGATAAGCTGGTAGCCTTGACACAAGCGGCGATGTTGCACGCAACCGGCTGATTGTTAAGCCAGCCGCATGTGTGCTCGAGGCAAAATCACTCGCTGGCTTGTTCGCCGCCTGTCGTCAAATGCCGATATTTCGTCCGTGTTGGAACATTATATGTTCCGGAACATTTTTCAGCCGGTAACAATAATTTACAGGGACGAGAATTCCGGGACATTGAGCAGACTATCGGCGGCTGATACATCGATACGTTTGTTGGATGTTTTTGTCGCGCGACTTTCATCGTCATAAGTGAGAGCGAAGAAACCTGAATAGACCGAAAAAGGGGGCATCTGACATGAAAGGCTACGGCAGGAGAAACGGCGATGTCGAAGGAAATCAGAGTGTCTTCCACTCTTGGAATTTTTACTATCATGACTCTGCTAGTGTATACGGTGATTGAAATTCGAATAAGCTCTAACAGGCTGCTGAAAAGCGCGTCGAGTTGGAACTCTATCCCTTGTTGAGGGCCGGATCGAGCTTTGCGGATGGCGGCTTCTTGCCTTCTGGTCTCAGGCGGCGAGCAGTTTCGGCATTCGGGCGAGATTGTAGGCGGCCATG
>JANOOW010000141.1:0-3111 GCA_031421555.1 Hyphomicrobiaceae bacterium
CCAGTTGCCGATCGAGCATTTCGAACATTCCGGCTAGCCGCGCGCGATTGGCCTCGCCCCACTCCTTGACCTGCGGCTTCTCGAGCTCCGCCATCGCCGGATGAGTGTGGCGGAATGCTTGCGCCACCCGCGACAGCAGTCCCAGTTCCATGCGCCGGTTGGCCATTTCAACCAGTGCCTTATCGCGAGCATCGCGGCCGAACAGCGGTGGACTGGGATTAGTCTCCTCGAAGTAGCGGCAGATGGCGACGCTCTCCGAGATCGCGGTCCCGTCGTCGAGGATGAGCACCGGCACCTGCCGCATCGGATTTTTATCGGCGAACTCCGGCAAGCGGTGTTCCTGCTTCATGATGTCGATCTGCTCGAAGGGCACAACCACGCCCTTCTCGGCGAGAAATATGCGCACCCGGCGCGGGTTGGGCGCTTGTCTCTGCTCGATGATTTTCATGCCGCCCGGCCTTTTGCGTTGGAGTTGCATTGCCCTGCCAAGGTCACCCTGCGCGTGAGCCGTCAACATGTAACGCGAATTTAGGGTTTTACGTCAACAGTCCACCAACGAGCCGGCTTGCGCCGATCCCCGCCGTCCGGTGGTGATCCAGCGCGCGGCGGAAACGGTGGATGGATGGCGGACGCGAGCCTCGATCGCGAGCAGACGGCGGCGGGTGGCAACAGCCGCGCGCGCAAAGGACGTTTGCGCCGTGCCGATGCAGCCAACTTGCGCGATACACGCCAGCGGCTCGCACTGGGCACGACGCTCAAGCCCGAGTTCGAATACGAACTGATGATGATGTTCGTGCGCAACGAGTTGTCGGCGCAAGCACACATGTGGCTCCTCGCCATCATCTTCTCGTTGGCCTCGACGTTCTGGGCGCCACCGCTTCACGCGACGATCTGGCTGGTCAGCCTGATCAGCGCGAAAGTTATCCTCCTGCTGGTATGCCGCCAGCTCAATGCTATACCCGCCGCCGAGGTCAACGTCGTCGTCTGGGGACGGCGTTTGCTGATGGCGGAAGCCGTCAACGGGTGTGCCTGGGCAGGCTTCGCCCTGGTCGGCATTCACCTGCATTTCGAGAACCCGGCCGGCTTCGCATTCTCCTCCCACGTCTTCATCTTCGCCTCGCTGATCGTCGTCCTCGCGATCCGCATGACGTTTGCCTCGACGATGATGCCGATCCTCTACTTCGGCACCATTCCGATGACGGTTGCCGTCGTCATCCGCCTGGCGCTGCTGCAGGATTTGTTCTATCTGGCGCTCGCTGCAATGGCGGTCGGCGTGCAGATCTATTTCATCTTCCTCGCCAAGGGGTTGTACTCGACCGCCCTGGCGATGCTCGAATTCCGCACCGAGAAAGATGGACTGATCGCCGAGCTCGAGGAGTCTAAGTCGATCTCGGACGAAGCCCGGCGCCGCGCGGAAGCCGCCAACATCGCCAAGTCGCGGTTCCTCGCCACCATGAGCCACGAACTGCGCACGCCGCTGAATGCCATCCTCGGTTTCTCCGAGGTCATGAAGACCGAGCTGATGGGTCCGATCGGCACGCCGGTCTACAAGGAGTACTCCGGCAACATTCACGACAGCGGCCGCCATCTGCTGCATCTCATCAACGAAATCCTGGATCTTTCGCGCATCGAGGCGGGCAAGTACGAACTTACCGAGGAGCCTGTCCGCCTAATGGATATCGTCGAAGACTGCCACCGGCTGTTGAAACTGCGTGCCGAAGGCAAGGGTATTCAGGTGATCGAAGAATTTGATATTCGCCTGCCCCAGTTATGGGTGGACGAGCGCGCCGTGCGCCAGATCTGCCTCAACTTGATGTCGAACGCCCTGAAGTTCACGCCGCGCGGTGGCGAAGTGACGTTGAGCGTTCGTCCTGGTCCCGATGGCAGCCAGATCCTGAGTGTTCGCGATAACGGCCCCGGCATCCCGAAGGAAGAAATTCCCAAAGTCATGCAGGTGTTCGGACAGGGCTCGCTCGCTCACCAGAACGCCGAGGGCGGCACCGGGCTTGGCTTACCGATCGTCAAAAACCTGATCGAGTTGCACGGCGGCTCGTTCGACTTGCAGTCGGAAATGCGCAAAGGCACCGAGGCGATCGTCACCTTCCCAAAACAGCGTGTTCTGCAACCCTTGCCGCCGCTGCAACCGCTTGGACAGGAGCGGCATCGCCAGCTGGCCGATGTCGCGCGCACCGCCCGTCCGTCACGGATTCGGCCATCGATTTCTGCATCGGGCAGCGCCCCTTGATTGCCAGCCAAGCAGCGAGTGCCTACATATATAGTGCAGCGACCGGCGCCCGAGGCTCGATGGAAACCCCTTGCATCAACGTTTGTGTGCTCGACGCATCGAGTAAACTCTGCGTCGGCTGCGGGCGTTCACTGACCGAGATCGGTGCATGGTCACAGCTCAGCCATACGGCGCGCCGCGCGATCATGAGCGAGCTGCCGGCGCGCATGCGGCGTCTCACTTTACCGGGCGAAACGCAGGAGCGTGCGGAACAATGAAGTTCTGGATCGTGATTGCCGTCATGGTGGCAGCCCTTGGGATAGCCTTCACGCAAGGCGACGACGGGTCGATCCTTGGCCTGGAAACTTCGCAGTTCATGTCGGTCGTCGTCATCGGCAGCCTGCTCGTTCTCGTCGGCGGGTCGATGCTCAGCAATTATCGCGGCCGATATGGAACAGCGGTTCGCGATGTTTTCATCTGGGTTGGCTTGGCCATGGCGCTCGTGCTCGGCTACAGCTTCCGCGACGATTTCCAGGGCGTGGCCCGGCGCATCACCGGCGAACTGATGCCGGCCGGCGACAGCGTGCCGGTTGCAACTACCACCAACGGCGAACGCGCCGTGCGCATCCGCAAACGCCTCGACGGACATTTCGTGGCGCGCGGCGATGTCAACGGTGCGAACCTCACGATGCTGGTCGATACCGGCGCATCGACCGTAGTTCTCAAACCCACCGATGCACGGGCGGCTGGCATCGACGTCGACAAGTTGAACTACTCGGTACCGGTGCGCACCGCCAACGGTACGGCCTACGCCGCAGCGGTCCGGATCAAGCGGATGGTGATCGGCGGCATCGTCGTCGAGGGTGTCGAGGCGCTCGTTGCCAAAC
>JANOOW010000142.1:0-3264 GCA_031421555.1 Hyphomicrobiaceae bacterium
CGAAGCGGTGGAGCGGCTGGAGAAAGCAGTCGAGCGGGTCCGGTTGCGCGAAGAAGGATTAGCCGCCCAGCGCTCCGAGGCAGAAGCGCTGCTGCTGGAAGCACAGAAGATTGCCGATAGCCTGCGCCCCCGCAATGACGAAATCAGAAATCAGATCGAGAAGCTCGGCAAGGCGCCCGACAAGGGCGCGGCGCCTGAGAGCTTGGGGATTGCTACGGAACGGGCACGGCTTTCTGGCCTAGCCTCACAAGTGGACGGCGCGCTAAAGGCGATCGAACTAGCGCAATTGCGTGCGCGCCAGCAGATCGCCCGGATCCAGGACTATCGCCACAAGGTCTTCACGCAAGACCTGATGAAGCGAACGCAGTCGCCGTTGCTGCTGACGATCTGGCGCCAAGTGGCTGCGGAACTGCCCCGTATCGCGCATCAAGTCAAAACCGTTACCGAGCATTGGTGGGCAGCCGCGTGGCAGAAGCTTCCGGCTCTGACGGCCTTGTTTTTCGTCTGCCTTGCAACCTACGCCGGGCTGACGATCGCGCAGCGGCGTCTGTTTGCACGCGCGTTGGGCCCGGTGCCCGATCCGCTGCCGAACTTCTTCACACGCGCTGGGCGGGCAACATTTGTCGCGGCCTTGAGAGCGTTGCCGGTGGTGGCATCGGTGACCCTGATCTACCTGGGCTTGGACAATCTGGGTACGCTCGATTACCAGGTCCAGCCGATCGCCGAGGTGATCGCGCAGGCCGCGATCATCGCCGCAGCGGTGTCTGGACTTTCGGTGGCTGTGTTGACGCCCCGGTACGCCCACTGGCGCCTGTTCGATCTGTCAGACCACGCGGCCAGCCGCCTCGTCTGGCTGACACGCTGGATTGCAGCGGTATTCGCGACCGACATGGTTTTGCGCGAAATCATCCGGCTGTTCGTATCGCCGCTACCGGTCAGCATCGTGCAGACATTCTTCACCAGCATCGCATTTGCCGGACTGCTGATCGGCATCGTGCGAACACCCTTCACGCCGGACGGGCTGGTGACGGGGGAACCGCGCTCGCGCTATCAGCCGAAGTGGTTGAAGCTTCCGCTGCTGGCTCTTGCACTCGCGATTCTGATCGCCTCGCTTCTGGGCTACGTGGCGCTCGGCAGCTTCATCGCCAGCCAAGTGTTGCTGACGGGCAGTTGCGCCGTCGCGATCGTTCTTCTGCACGCAGCGATCAGCGCGATCGCCAATGAGCCCGAGGACGCCGGGCGTCCGGTTGGGCGCATGCTTGAGAGTGAGTTAGGCCTGGATCTTAAGCACCGGCAGCGGGTATCGCAGGCGGTGACGTGGCTGTTGAACGCCGCGCTGATGGCGATTGCGGTACCAGCAATTCTGCTGTCTCTCGGCTTTTCCACTGCCGATATTTTCAACGCGCTCCGTGCGGCGGTGTTCGGCTTCGAAATCGGACAGTTCCGCATTTCGCTCGCGCGCATTCTGATGGCGATCGCACTGTTCGCGGGAATACTGACGGTCACACGTCTGGTGCAGCGGTGGCTGGCGGCGACCGTGCTGTCTCCCGCTCGCATGGATCCTGCGATTGCGCATTCGATCTACACCAGCTTTGGCTATGCGGGCGCTGCGATCGCGGGTCTCGTTGGCGTATCGTATGTCGGCTTGGACATCACCAACCTCGCCATCGTGGCTGGTGCATTGTCCGTCGGCATCGGCTTCGGCTTGCAGTCGATCGTCAACAACTTCGTGTCTGGCTTGATCCTGCTCGTGGAGCGGCCAATCAAGGTCGGCGACTGGATCGTCGTAAAGGGGCAGGAAGGCTACGTGCGCCGGATCAGCGTGCGCGCGACCGAGATCGAGACGTTCGACCGGGCGAGCCTCATCCTGCCGAACTCGGAGTTGATCACCGGGGCAGTCACCAACTGGACCCATCGCAACGCCATGGGGCGCGTGATCATTCGCGTCGGCGCCACATACAATGCAGATCCCGAGCAGGTCATGCGGGTGTTGACCGAGGTCGGGCGCCGCAATGCGTTCATTCTGCAGCAGCCAGCTGCTCGCGTTGTTTTGGAGGACCTGGGCGCCAACGGTTTCGAATTTTCGATCCGCGTGTTCGTCGCCGATATCAACAAGGCCGCCGACGCGCAAAACTCGCTGCGGCTGGAAATTCACAAGGCCTTCCTGACGGCTGGAATCGCAATCAACACCGTTCAGCAGGACCTTTTGCTCCGCGAGGCAGAAGCGGCCCGCCAGGCGGCAGCGACGCCGTTCATCGAGGCACGCCGGCGCGAAAAAGATCCGCAAGCCGCTGAATAACGCGGCGAATGCCGCTTTCATTCATCCTGCGTAAATGTTGCAGCCACTATCTCTTCCGCTTTGATGTCACGAAACTGTCATGTAAGACAGTGGCGGATGGCGGCCTGCCATCGGGAGTTTTGCGGAACACAAAGTGCCATGAGTGCCGTCAGTTCGATCCCCGGGCGGATCGTCACAATGCGCCGGCCGCTCTGGATGACCGCAATATTCATGGCTCTCGTCCTCACGGTTTACATCTCCCGTTACGAGGGCGGCCCGCTCGAAATCCTGTTCACACTGGCCGCCCCGGCGACGTTCGGGGCCGTGCTGCTGCTGCTATCGCGGCGTCCGCTGTTCAGCGTGATCGCGACGACACTTTGCGTTTCGCTGATCTTCGCCGTGTCCAAGGCCAAGCAGGAAGCCATGAACATGGTCCTGCACGCCTATGACATCATCTTCTACCTCAGCTCTTGGTCGACGATCTCGTTCCTCTTGGAGAGTTACGGCCGCTCCGTCAGCTTGTTCGGCGTCGGTCTCGCCGTCTCCATCGGCTTGATGGTGCTCGCGTGGCGGGCGGATCGCGACCGCGTCCGGCGCGTTCATGCGCTCGGCTTGGCAGCTGGCCTTGCGATCACGACTGCCGTTGCAGCGCACCTGCGCGCGCCCTTGCACGAGGCGACGTTCTTCACCGACGACCGCTACATCTCGCAGTTCTTCAGTTCGCTGTCGGAGACGGCGGCCGTGCTGGTGCGTGGCAATCTGATCGAGGCGGCACCGGCTGGTGGTCCCGGCGCGCCGTTCGCACGTTCGGCCGGGTGCACGCCCGTCGCCAAGCCGCCGCATATTATCCTGATCCATCTGGAATCGACCGTGCCGCCGTCCAACTTTCCAGGTCTCGTCTACGATCACAACATCGACCCGTTCTTCCAGTCGTTCGACGGGAAGTTGCGCAAGCTGCGGGTCGAAACGTATGCGGGCGCATCCTG
>JANOOW010000143.1:0-2795 GCA_031421555.1 Hyphomicrobiaceae bacterium
CAAACTTTGCTGGCTTCGCGGACCTATTGATTCCCCGCCAGACCCCGCGAGAAACACTCTCCCTCTCGGGCGAACAGGATCCATTTACCAGTGCTTGACGTCGATGCCTTCTTAGACACGACGATCCTCACCGAATTCACCCTGAAAGGGCGAGCAAGGAACGGTCAAATGAAAGTCGCCATCCGGCGATTCGCCCGCTCCACCCTCCCGACTTACGCAATCAAAGAGTTCCGTGCTGGCCCACTGGACACCTTCGTCTGGTTTCATAATATCAGACCTCCTGATCTCGTCCCGGGATCTGGTCTGTGTCGATGAAAACGGAATGAGCCGGAGATCGGATTTGCAACGGCAGTGCCATCGGGGGTAAGACAGTAAGGATGCCGCAACTGCAACTGCCGATTTTCCCCGCCGGGGCGACTGAGATAAACAGCAGAATCGCGGTCCAAAAGGATGCGGGCACCGTGTGGTACCTCCACGGTCACCTGCCGGTGTTCCAACACGAAGCCGCGGACGTGCGGAGCTTCCGCATGTTCACGAGCCAAATGATCGCCGGTGGAACGGTGAAACCCAAAGAGATCGTGACCACATTCGGCGTGCCCATGATTACGGTGAAACGGTACGTAAAGCTCTATCGGGAGCAGGGGCCGAAAGGCTTCTACGAGACCAAACCGCGGCATAGTTCGGCGTCCGTGCTGAAAGGGGAAGTGATCGAGCAGGCACAACAATTGCTCGATGCGGGTCGGAGCGTGCCGGAAGTGGCGGAGGAACTGAGCGTATTGGCGAACACGCTGCACAAGGCGATCCGCGCCGGGCGATTGCGACATCTTGAAAAAAAAGCGCCGACGATGCCACCCCGGTAAGTAACAAGAGCGAACGTAATCAGACCGACAGCGAAGCGCCGATGGGCAATGCCGCCACGCGTTCCTTGGAGCGAGTGGCGGCGGCGATGGGCGAACTGACGGCAGCACCGATCCAGTTTCAAGCCGGGTGCGACGTGGCGCAGGGGGGAGTGCTGATGGCCCTGCCGGCGCTGTTGGCGACCGGCCTGCTGCGCTACCGACCGGAGATGTACCAACTGCCCAATGGCTTTTATGGCATCGACAGTATCTTCCTGTTGTTGGCGCTGATGGCGCTGGCGCGCATCCGGTCGTTGGAACAACTTCGCTACCAGGCACCGGGGGAGTGGGGAAAGCTACTCGGGCTGGATCGAATCCCGGAAGTGCGGACCTTGCGGGCGAAGTTGAAACTGTTGTGCCAGGACATGGGGCGGGCGATGGAATGGAATGCGGAACTGGCCAAGGACTGGATCGCCCGGCAAGAGGCTAACGACCCTTACTTTTACATAGACGGGCATGTGCGCGTGTATCACGGAAACCAAACCAAGCTGCCGCGGCACCATGTGGCCCGCGAGCGGTTATGCCAGCGGGCAACGGTCGATTACTGGGTCAACGCCATGGATGGTCAGCCCTTTCTGTGTGTGAATAAGGAAGTGGACCCGGGGCTGGTCGCCACGCTGAAACAGGATGTGATTCCGTGGCTGGAGGCCAGCGTGCCCAAGACCGCGGAGCAGGAGCGGCGGCTGGCCGACGATCCGCGCGCCCACTGGTTCACCATCGTGTTCGACCGCGAAGGCTACAGTCCGGATTTGTTCGAGGCGATGGGTCAAAAGCGGATCGCGATTCTGAGTTATCACAAGTTTCCCGCAGCCGATTGGGGTGCCGGGGAGTTCACCGCGCAGAGTGTCCAACTGGCCGCTGGCGAGGTGGTGACGATGCAACTGGCCGAGCGCGGAACGCGGTTGTCCAACGGGCTGTGGTTGCGCGAGATCCGCAAGGTTGCTGACGACGGGCATCAGACTTCGATCTTGACGACGAACTATCAGTCGCCGATGACCACACTGGCCGTATCGCTGTTCGCCCGATGGTCTCAGGAGAACTTCTTCCGATATATGCGGGAACACTACGGTTTAGACCGTTTAGTCGAGTATGGAACAGAATCTATTCCTGATACGATTCAGGCGGTTAATCCGGCGTGGCGCAAGCTGGACAGCCAGATCCGGTCCAAGACCGGCCAGCGGCATCGGCTGGCGGCCCGGTTCGGAGCCCTGACTTTATCGGAGGATCCGCCGGAGTCGGAACTTCATGCGTTTCAGCGGCGCAAGGAGGAGTTGCGGGAGGCGATTCAGGGAATGGACCTCGACCTTGATGCGAGCAAAAAGCGGCGCAAGGATACGCCGCGACACATGGCGGTGAATTCGCTGCCCGAGTCAGATCGGTTCACTCGTCTGCGCACGGAGCGCAAGCACTTCGTCGATACGATCAAGATGATCGCTTATCGCGCCGAGTCCAGCATGGCGTCCGTGTTGCGGGAGAAGCTCGCCCGTTCCGATGATGCCCGTTCCCTGCTGCGACAGGTTTTCCAGACTGACGCGGATCTTTTGCCTGACTTAACCGCCAATACCTTGACCGTCCGGCTCCACCATCTCACGCATGCCGCTCACGATCAGGCGATTCGACATCTGCTCGATGAACTCAGCGCGACGCAGACCGTCTTTCCGGGTACATCCCTCACGCTGGTCTATAAACTCGGGTCAAACTGACTTCATGCGGATCAGGAGGTCTGAAACTCCATCGCGACGTCGCCATCAAAGTCCTCCCCGCCGCCCTCGCGAACGACCCCGACTATCTCGCCCGCTTCCAGCGCGAAGCCCAAGCCCTCGCCGCCCTCCACCATCCCAACATCGCCTCCATCTTCGGCCTCGAACAAAACGCGATCATCATGGAACTAGTCGAAGG
>JANOOW010000144.1:0-16959 GCA_031421555.1 Hyphomicrobiaceae bacterium
TGACGCCGGTCGTGGCGTTGGCAGCATAGGCCCTGTAATTACTGGTCTTCAGAGTGCCCGGCCTGAATTGGAGGGACAATGAGCTGGTCCATCGGAATAGGCCGGATCGCCGGTACGGAAGTGCGCATCCATCTGACTTTCTTTCTGTTCGTGGCTTGGATCGCGCTCGCGACCGGCTTGCAGGGGGGCCCAGCGCAAGCCCTGAACGCGGTGGTCATGGTTTTGGCCGTCTTCGCGTGCGTTCTTGCCCACGAGTACGGTCATGTGCTGACCGCGAGATACTTCGGCATAGGCACCAAGGATATAACGCTTCTGCCCATTGGCGGCGTCGCGCACATCGATCGGATGCCGGAAAAACCGTCGCAAGAGTTGCTGATCGCTTTGGCGGGCCCGGCTGTCAACGCGGTGATCGCGGCCGTGATCTTGATCGGCTTCGGTGCAACGCTGACACCTGAGAGGCTGAACGCGCTGCGGGAGGGGCGTCTCGACCTTGTCACTCAGCTCGCAACTGTCAACGTGGCGCTCGTCGCCTTCAACCTTCTGCCGGCATTCCCAATGGATGGCGGGCGAGTGCTGCGGGCGCTACTGTCGATGCGGATGGACCGCGCGCAAGCAACGCGCATTGCCGCGGGGATCGGTCAGATTGTAGCCTTCGGCCTGGGGTTCCTTGGCCTGTTTGGTAATCCGCTGCTGATCTTCATCGCGATTTTCATCTTCATTGCAGCGGGTCAAGAGAGTTACGCCACCGAGATCAGTGAGGCGACGCGCGGCGTACCGGTATCGCAGGCAACCGTCACGGCCTTCGAAACGTTACGGCCCGGCGCCACGGTCGGTCAGGCAGCGCAGTCCTTGCTGTCGACCTCGCAGCACGAATTCCCGGTGTCCGATGGTGCGGGCCGGTTGCGCGGCGTCCTGACGCGAGACGGCATGCTTAAAGCGCTGGCCCAGTCAGGCCCGCAGACGCCTGTCATCGAGGTGATGGACCGCGACATACCAACGGTGAACCGGCGTGCGCCACTGTCGGAAGCGATCGAGAAGCTTCAAACTGGGCGGCATCCCGCGATCGTGGTCGTCGACGACGCCGGGCAGGTTACCGGTATTATCACACTCGAGAACTTGGCAGAGTTCATGCTCGTTAAGCAAGCATCTGCGAGCTGGCGTGGTATGCTTGGCAACAAACGGCAGGCCGACCGGACGTAGGCCGGCGAGCTGAAGCTGCTTGGTCGAGCAAACCCGTATGGAGGCAACCTTGGCATCCGATAAGTTCTTTGGATTGCATCGAACCTGGCAAGACTGGCTGGGCATTGGCCTGGGTCTCGCGATCATGCTCGCGCCGTGGGTCGCCAACGAAACGTCGAATACTCTGGTCATCGGAAATGCAACCCTGTTCGGCCTTGCCGTGCTTCTGCTGGCCGAACTCGATTCTGTGCGGCTGCGCAGATGGACCGAGTTCGGTCAGCTTATTTGCGGCGCCTGGGTCGCAGCGTCGCCTTTCGTAATTGGCTACAGCGCCAGCGGTCAGCTGCGCATCTGGCACGTGGTTGCTGGCCTACTCGCCGCCGGCCTCGGCGCACTGGAGCTTTCGCAGAGCAAGGACCTGGTTGATCATCGGTGACCTCGTCCGGCCGGCTCAATCGACGAGGCGTACATGGCCAGCATGCGAGATCGACGCAAGCAACTCGTTGCCGAACAAGTGGCCAGGGGCATCCGCGATGTCCTGGTGCTCGCGGCAATAGGCGAGGTCGCACGCGAACTTTTCGTGCCGAAGCGGCTGCGGGGTCACGCGTACGACGACAGCCCGCTGCCGATCGGCTCGGGGCAAACCATTTCGCAGCCGTATATCGTCGCCTTGATGATCGAGGCCTTGGCGCTGCGCGGTGGCGAAAAGGTGCTCGAGATCGGTTCGGGCTCCGGCTACGCGGCAGCCGTCCTGGCCCGGATCGCACGCGAAGTGTTCACCGTGGAGCGCATCGGCAAGCTCGCGAAGACCGCCGCCGCCAGGCTCACCGCGGCCAACTTCGTCAACGTCCACGTGCGCTCCGCAGACGGAACACTCGGGTGGGAAGAAGAAGCACCGTTCGACGCGATTCTGGTGTCCGCTGGAGCGCCGGACGTTCCAAAGAGCCTAAAGCGTCAACTCGCCGTGGGTGGCCGCATGGTCATACCCGTTGGTAGCAATCAGCGAGCACAGGAACTTGTGCGCGTTACACGCACCGCTGAAGTTCGCTTCAAACAGGAGGCGATCGCCGATGTGCGGTTTGTGCCGCTGATAGGCCAGGAGGGCTGGAATTAGACCGTGTGCTCGATCGCTGCCGGACGGCGACACTGGCCCCGGACGGACATAACGTGCTGGCGCTCATCTGCCGGCGGTTGGTTGGACTGGCCGGAAACATCGCTTTCCTGAGGCGATCTTCGATAAGGTGCTTGCTTGCCGAGCGCTTTAAGGTCGGGGTCGATCCGATCGATCGCAAACAGTGTCTTCAATAGCCGGCACATGAAATTGTACGCAGGCGTGCGGTGGCGAAAGTAGATCCATGATCGCTCGAGTGTGCAACCCAGGCGGCATTTCGTAACGTACGTCGTTTGACCCGCCCGCAGCTCGTCGATCCCCATTTCGAGACACAGCCGCACCATGGTCATCCAGTTCAGGAAGTAGACGCCGTGCTCCCGTGCCGCTGGATAACGCATTCCGACATACTGGAAAATCATGCGCCGGGGCTCGAGGAAAACGAGCGCGAAACCGATCAATTCATCATCCAGCCAATACAGTAGAACGCGTGCATTGCCGGGCATGTGCTGCATGACGTTGGCAAAGTACGCGGGCGCCACCTGCTCGAAGTCGCCATAGTCGGCGCCCGCTTCCGCCCGCGTTGCCTCTCGCAATTCCGCGATCTGCTGCTCAAGACCAACGATCGATTGGCGGACCTCGACGCGAACCCTTTTTGCCTTCTTCAACTTCCGGCGCAAATTCGAGCGCTGGTTCTGCGTCAAACTAGCGATGTATTCGGCCTCGTTCCTGAATGGCAACGGCAGGATCGCGACGGGCAAAGTCGCCACGCGCGAAAATCCGAAACGGCGCAGAACAGGATCTGCCCAAACCGCTTGGGCTTCCGTCACATCCTTGAAAGCAATGAGATCTGCGACGGTGCTGGCCGCGCGCGCGCGCACCAGCATATCCTCGACCAGAGTTCCCATCGCGTGCTGCCGGCCGGACACGTCGAGCGCTGGATCGAGGGCAAGGCCGAGTTCGTCGGTATAAGGCGAACCGGCGGCCAGCACCGGCAAGCACACGTAGCGGCGAAGGTTGCGTTCAAGCCAATGAGAAACGCCTGGGAAACGCCCCTGCAGAGGCATGTCGAGCCGGAATATGGCATGAAGCAGAGGCACACCGGCGACCAGCCTGTCACCCTCAAAAACCGCGGCTGCCGAAAACTTCAGACTCTCGGGCGGTGACGCGTGGCAGGCAACGTGGAAGTCGAAGCCTTCTGCGAACGTGCCGTAAAGGCGGTCCCATTCGGCGCGGTCGATCGCAGCCACGGACGGTAGGAAGCGGGTCGTCAATGGTGTCTGGGGCATGGCTCGATCCGGTGAAACGCTCGTCGAAAACAGATTAATTTACGAGCGCCGGTGCGGACAAGTGCTGCGAGCGGTTATGGTCAATAGCGGCGATGCCAGATCGTCTAGAAGGCCGTCCGGAGCGCGGCCGGGATGCGCAGCGGTTTGCCCGATACCGAAACCAGCACCACAGTCACATTAGCCTCGAATATCGCGCGGCCGTCGCAGACGATGCGCTGATCGAGGACCAGCGTCGCCGCGCCAATCTCCTTTACCGAGGTGACAACCTCCAGGACATCATCGATACGCGCCGGACGCAGATACTCGAGTGTCATGCGGCGCACGACGAAGGCTGCGGGCTCGCGACCCGCCGAACCATCGATCAAGCGTCGATGATCATTGCCACCAAGTCGCAAGAAGTCCGACCGGCCACGCTCGCACCAGCGCACATAAGACGCGTGATAAACCAGTCCAGAAAAATCCGTGTCCTCGAAATAAACGCGGATAGGCAGCATATGCGTCCGCCGGCCGCCATCTTCGACCAGCCGTCCCGCCAGATCCGGCCACGGGTTGGGAGGAATATCGGTCAAACCCCGACCTCCACCAGCAGCACTTCGGGTGGGCGGCCGAAACGCACGGGGATGCCGGAACAGCCGAGGCCGCCCGACACGATCAGGTGGCGTTGGTCCTCGACGATGTGACCGTAGAGGAAGCGGCTGCCGTAACGGCTCGGCACGATCGGCGCGTAGCCAAAAAGCTGCACCTGTCCGCCGTGCGTGTGACCGGACAAGGTGAGCGATACGCGCGATGACACGCGCGGAAACACATCGGGCTCATGCGCCATCATGATCACCGGGGCGTTGCCGGTGATCTTGGCCAGCATGCCCGGCAGATCGTCGACGCCGCGAAAGCCGAAGCGTTCGTTTTCGCTGCGCGGCCGCAATCGATCGCGATTGCGGTAGAAAGCCCACTGATCACCGAGCCCGGCCAACCAGAACGGTTGCCCGTTTTTCTCCAGCCGCAGCACGTCGTTCTCGTAGACCTTGAGACCGGCGGCCTCCAGATGAGCCCGGCATTTCGGCGGGCCGGCAAACGCCAACTGCGTCTTGTGGTCGTTCCACCAATCGTGATTGCCGAGGATCGCATGCGCGCCGAGTGGCGCTTTCAACTTCCCGAGCGCGCCGGCCCATTCCGCATCAGGCACGGACGCTTGCACCCAACGATGCTCGCTGGTGTAGTCGCCCAGCAGCAGCATTGCATCCGGTTCGAGGGCATTGGCCGCAGCCACGATCTCTTCGACGCGGGAGACCGGCATCCAGGGCTCGCACGCGTGCAGGTCCGCGATCACCGCAAACTTGAGTTTGAGGTTCGGCGGCCAGTTCGGCGGCGTCACGCGATAGCGCTTGATCGACAGCCGTCGCGGCTCGATGCCGAATGCATAGGTGCCGAGCCCCACACCACCGGCGATGAAGGCACCGAGCCCCTTGAGAAAATTCCGCTTGGAGATCACAGCTTGCCCGTTTCGTTGTCCGCGCACGGCGGCCGGCTCCCCTCAAAGGGGTCGCCGTGCGCCGAAGGGAAGTCTATAGCGAAAACATCCCGGTTTGGCGCCGGATGACGCTCTGTTGGATGCGACCTTTCGGAACAAGCTGAACAAATCTTCAAGCCGTGCCCGCTTCGTCATCGGCAGCTTTATCGGGATCAAAGAGCCCGAATTGGGGCGCAGCCGCCCGCGACGGTCCCGATAGTCCAAGATGCCGGTAGGCACGCAGTGTCAGCATCCGGCCACGCGGCGTGCGGCTGATAAAGCCCTGCTGCAGCAAATACGGCTCGACGATTTCCTCCAAGGCATCGCGCGGTTCGGACAGTGCGGCCGACATGGTCTCGATACCAACCGGGCCGCCGTCATAGTTCTTCGCAATACAGTTGAGATAGCGGTGATCGAGCGCATCGAGCCCTTCGGCATCGACTTCGAGTTGCAGCAGCGCTTTGTCGGCCACTGCAGCGGTGACCATGCCGTCACCCGCAACTGCAGCAAAATCGCGCACCCGGCGCAACAACCGGCCAGCGATCCGAGGTGTGCCGCGCGACCGCCGCGCGATCTCCATGGCGCCGTCCTTTTGCATCGGCACGCCGAGAACGCGCGCGCCACGGCTGACAATCAACTCCAGTTCGTCATGCGTGTAGAAGTTAAGCCTGACCGGAATGCCGAAGCGGTCGCGCAACGGGTTGGTCAGCAATCCGGCGCGCGTGGTGGCGCCAACCAATGTGAACTTGGCCAGATCGATCCGCACCGAGCGCGCTGCTGGCCCCTCACCGATGATCAGATCGAGCTGGAAATCCTCCATCGCTGGATAAAGAATTTCCTCCACCGCCGGATTGAGCCTGTGGATTTCGTCGATGAAAAGTACGTCGCGCTCTTCGAGGTTGGTCAACAAAGCCGCGAGGTCACCAGCCTTGCTGATCACCGGACCGGACGTTGCGCGAAAACCTACACCCAGCTCCTTCGCCATGATCTGCGCCAACGTGGTCTTTCCGAGCCCAGGCGGCCCGGCAAACAGCACGTGATCGAGCGCATCGCCGCGCGCTTTCGCGGCCTTGATGAAGACGCTCAGATTGGCGCGTGCCTGCTCCTGCCCGATGAAATCGCCGAGCGCCTGCGGACGGATCGTCGCCTCGTAGGCGTCCGCTTCATTCTTGACGCTTGTGACTAGCCGGTCGGTCATGCTTTGTTCTTGCTGCTGTTCGCACGCGGCGTCAAGATCGCTGATACGTGGAAGGAATTAAGCGAACACGCCCGCAACATCGATATCGATTCCCGGAGGATCGAGGCGAAGGTTTCCGGCCGCGAGTTTTACTGGCGGTTCAAGACCACCGGCCGCCGCGCGGCGGTGCCAAATGACCACTTTATCCTCAGGATCGAGGATTAGGTAGTGCACGATACCCGGCACCTGAAAATAGCCGGCGAGCTTATCCGTTAAATCCCGCTTGAGGCTTGATGGCGACAGCACCTCGACCACGATCACCGGATTGGAGACCTCCAGCGACGAGTCATCGGGCATCGGCAACGGCGCAACCAACGCGTCTGGTTCATATGCCGTTTTCGAAGCAATCCGGACGGTTGCACCGTCTGGAAAGACGTAAAACGGCAAGCCAGCCTTCTTGACGGCCGCCAAAAGCGAAGTGACCACCAACAGCTTCGTTTTCAAATGCCCGATGTTCTGCGATTGCTGCATTATGATGCGTCCATCCTGCAGCTCATACCGGCCCTTCTCCTGGCGAGAGCTCCAGGCCAGGAACTCGTCGACGGTCAGACGTTGTGGAACCGCGATGTTCATGATGCCACTATAGCCTGATCCGGCGATCGCCGCCACCAGTCCCAGGACCGTTCTGACTTATGGATCTCATCATCCGCAATGCCCGCTGCAACGTGTCGCTCGCGGTCGTCACTGACATCGGCATCGCCGATGGCCGGATCGCGGCGATCGCGCCGGGTATAGTCGCCGATGCACCCGTGATCGATGCCGGCGGCCGGTGGGTGTCGGCGGGGTTCGTCGAGACACATCTTCACCTCGATAAATCGTGCATCATGGACCGCTGCAAGGCCGTGCGTGGCGATCTGGCAGAAGCCATCTCCGAGGTGTCGGCCGCCAAGAAAGCCTTCACCGTTGAGGATGTGTATGCCCGCGCCAAACGCACATTGGAGCGCTGCATTCTGCACGGCACGACGCACATCCGCACGCAGCTGGAGATCGACCCGGTCATCCGTCACATTGGTTTTGAGGCGATCAAGCAGCTGGCAGCCGACTACACGTGGGCGGTCGATATCGAGATCTGCGCCTTCCCGCAGGAAGGACTGCTCAACAACCACGGCACCGACGAGTTGCTGGTAGCGGCCATGCATGACGGCGCACACGTGATCGGCGCCTGCCCCTATGCCGACACCAACCCGAAGGGCCAGATCGACCGCATCTTCGATATCGCGCGCGACTTCGACAGCGATATCGACATGCACCTCGATTTCTCGCTCGGCACGGACAACCTCGATCTCGACTACGTGTGCGCCATGACGGAGAAGCGCAAGTGGGGCGGACGCGTCGCCGTCGGTCACGTGTCGAAGCTGTCGGCGGTGACGCCCGATGTGCTTACCAGCTACGCACGCCGGATGGCGGATGCCGGCGTCGCACTCATCGCACTTCCGTCGACCGATCTTTATCTGATGGGCCGCGAGCACACGCATAACGTACCGCGTGGGCTGGCGCGGGCACACGCTTTGCTCGGTCACGGCGTCAACTGCGCGCTCTCGACCAACAACGTGCTGAACCCGTTCACACCGTTCGGCGACTGCTCGCTGTTGCGTCAGGCGAACCTCTATGCGAACGCGGCGCAGGCGGGGCGCACCAGCGAACTCAACGACTGTCTCGACATGATCACGACGAGGGCCGCGCGGCTGATGAACCTGAAGGGTTATGGACTGCAGACCGGCAACGCCGCCGACTTGGTGATCCTAGACTGCGAGAGCCCATCGCAGGCGGTTGCCGAGTTGGCGCCGGTCCTGTTCGCAATAAAGCGTGGCCGCGTGACCGTTACGCGCGATGCGCCGGTGCTGCACCGCCCCGCATGAACTAACCCCACGTCTCGATGCGCAGCTTGGCGCGCGCGGTTGCCATTCGGCTCTCAATCCCGGCCGCCTTCAACAACCCCGATTGCGTATCCACGACCTCGACAACGGACGCGGCGTTGATGCTTGCAGCGATCATCGCGCCGGCGACGTCGCAGCCAGCCGACAAGCGTGCCGCAAGCGTGGCAGCAAAAGCATCACCAGCGCCTGCGGTGCCAGCGACCTCCACCGGTAGGGCCGGGCAATAGACAAGCCGGCCATCACCCGACACGTAGGCCCCCTTCGACCCGTCCGTCACCGCGACGTAGCGTGGGCCAAGTGCGTGCAGCATCGTCATGAACGCGGATAACGTGACGTCGGCGTCGCGGCTGGATATGCCGCGCCGAAGCAGCGGCGGCAGTTCGACAGCTGGGGCAATGCGCGGTGCGGGCGGCCGGAGGGCAGCACCTGCACGATCGGATTGTGCGATCAGGCCAGGTAGCAAGGCTGCCGCCTCTTCCTTGTTCAGGGTCAGCAGATCGAGCGCGCCGATGACGCCTAGGAACGCCTCGCGCCTCGAACTCAATTGCCGGATGCCGGGGTTGGTCGCGACGAACGCGCCTGCAGCTTTTGCCGCCTTGATGATGCCGGGAAAACAATCGGCCGACGCGTTACTCAAACCCGAAACGTAGACCAGGCTCGCCCCTTCAAAGGCACCGGATACAATGTCGCTTTCTTTCAGCGCCGTGTTTGCGCCGCGAAAGATGAAGATCGACGGATTGCGATCATGGGCGGAAATCATCACAGCGACACCCGTCGCAAGCTTGTCGTCGCGGCAAACGAGTTGCGCGTCCAAACCTTCGGCGGCGAGCGTCTCCATCACTTTCGATGCATTCAGGTCGCGGCCGATCTTGACCAGCGGCGCGACCTCGTAGCCCAGGCGCTGTAAGGCCACGGCAGTGTTGATCGCCCCGCCACCGGTGTGAATTGAGATACTATCGGCCTCGATCTTGCGGCCCGGCTCCAGCAGCAGAAACGATGCCGCCGAGTTCTGCAGCGTCAGTTGCTCGATATCCTTGTCGGCGACGACCGCGATGATATCGACGACTGCCGAGCCGACCGTCACTGCCTTCAACCTAGCCGCATCGACCATCGCTACTCCAAGAAACTGCCTATGCTGGGAACTGCGGTATAGAGTGGCGAAGGCAAATCAAAACAACAAGGTGGACACTTTGCGTGGGGGGCAGGTAGCGTTCGCGCAGTTGTTGGCCGGGGGATTGGCATGTCGAGGGAAAACGCGGGCGAACGCGGCGATGAACTACGGCTGGGCATCGTCAAGTCGCCGCAGAACTTGGCGGCCGGGCTGCTGTTGTTGACGCTCGGGATTGTAGGACTGCTGGGCACGAGCGGATTGCCGGGTGGTACGCTCGCGAGCCCTGAAGCTGGCATGTTGCCGCACGCCGTGTCCATTCTCGTCGCGGCGAGTGGCGTCTTGTTGTCTGCGATGTCGCTCGCAACGCGAGGGCCCGAACTCGAGCGCTGGTCGCCGCGCGGTTTGCTGTTCGTACTTGGAGCTGCCGTTGGATTTGCGCTTACCATTCGCGGTTTCAATCTCGGCGGTTTGAGAATTCCAGCTCTCGGCTTGCTCGTCGCCGGGCCGCTCGCCATCTGCCTAGCAGCGCTTGCCGACACGCAGACACGATGGCGTGAGATCCTCGTCTTTACGGTTGGACTGACTGGGCTCTGCATACTTGTCTTCCGCTTCATCCTGCGCCTTCCGATCCCGATTGCGCCCTGGCTGCTTGGCTATTAATTCTGGATCCGGCAGATGATGGACCTCTATGCAAATCTGGCACTCGGCTTCGGCACTGTCTGGAAGGTCGTGTGGCTGCCGTGGGCCGCGGCGGGGCTTTCGATCCCTCTGCCGATCAACCTGATCCTGTGTTTCATCGGTTGCCTCGTCGGCACCTTGATCGGCGTGTTGCCCGGCGTCGGACCGATCGCAACCATCGCCATGCTGCTGCCGATGACGTACGGCCTCGAGCCGGTTGGCGCGCTGATCATGCTGGCTGGCATTTACTACGGTGCACAGTACGGCGGCTCGACGACGGCGATCCTCGTCAATATTCCCGGCGAGGCGACCTCTGTCGTCACCGTCCTCGACGGCTTCCAGATGGCCAAGCAAGGCCGCGCCGGCGTTGCTCTTGGTATCGCGGCGATCGGCTCGTTTGTGGCGGGCACGGTTGCGACGATCATCATCGCGGCACTGGCGGTACCGTTATCGCGGATCGCTCTGCAATTCAGCCCGGCCGATTACTTCTCGCTGATGATTTTGGGATTGATGTTCGCCGTCGTGCTTGCGCGCGGGTCGCTGCCAAAGGCGATCGCGATGATCTTCACCGGCGTCTTGCTTTCGACCGTCGGCACCGATCAGGAAACCGGCGTCAACCGGCTGACTTTCGGTCTGCCGGAACTCGCCGAAGGGTTCGACTTTGCGGTAATCGCCATGGGATTGTTCGGCTTTGCCGAGATCATCAAGAACCTCGAAAACCCCGAGACGCGCAACGTCGTGCAGAACAAGATCGGGCGCTTGCTGCCCAACCGGTCCGACTTGCAGCAGTCGGCTTGGCCGATCGCGCGCGGCACCTTCATCGGATCGCTGCTGGGGCTACTGCCCGGCAACGGCGCGGTACTTGGTCCGTTCGCCTCATACGCGGTCGAGAAAAAGTTGGCAGCCGACCCATCACGGTTCGGTCGCGGCGCGATCGAGGGTGTGGCCGGGCCTGAGTCGGCGAACAACGCCGGCGCGCAGACCGCGTTCATTCCGCTGCTGGCGCTCGGCATTCCGCCAAACGCGGTAATGGCGCTGATGATCGGCGCGATGACCATTCACGGCATTACGCCTGGACCCGAAATCATGACCAGAAAGCCGGACCTGTTCTGGGGCATGATCGCCTCGATGTGGATCGGCAATCTGATGCTGCTCGTCATCAACCTGCCGTTGATCGGCATGTGGGTGCGGCTGCTCAAGGTTCCCTACCGGCTGATGTTCCCAGCCATCGTACTGTTCTGCTGCATCGGTATCTACTCGGTGCAGAATTCGGCGGTCGATGTGTTGCTGGTCGCGGGCTTCGGACTGTTCGGTTATGCCCTCTTGAAGTTCGGCTTCGAGGCCGCGCCCTTGCTCTTGGGCTTCGTGCTCGGGCGATTGATGGAAGAGAAGTTCCGCCTGGCAGTCAACATGTCACGCGGCAACCTGTGGACGTTCTTGGAGAATTGGAAGTCGGCGTTGTGCCTGGCTTTAGC
The DNA here is from genome assembly GCA_031421555.1 of Hyphomicrobiaceae bacterium. GTDB lineage: Bacteria > Pseudomonadota > Alphaproteobacteria > Rhizobiales > Hyphomicrobiaceae > JAKFWF01. The sequence goes on from JANOOW010000144.1 coordinate 11,462, forward strand.
GGCGATTGTGATTGTCGTCGCCGCCCTTCCAAGCATCCGTCGCGGCCGCGATCGGGTGTTTACGGAGTAATCGTCATCAAGGCTCCGACAATCGCCATCTGCATGCCTGCTCAACGGCTGGCGGACTGACGGGCCTTCCAGCCTTCGCCGGCGACACGCGCATCATTGATCGAACTATCCGATGGTTTCGCCTGCCAGGCAGCAACTGCCTGATCGGTCGAGGTGACATCGGCCTCTTCGAGCTTCATGCGGACCTGATCGCGGCGGCGTGCTGCATCCTTGTCACCGCTGCGGGCGGCAAGCGAGAGCCAATAATACGCCTGCTTGAAGTCACGTGGCAGACCGAGGCCGCTCTCGTGCAAAACACCGAGGTTGTACTGGCTGTCAGTCAAACCGCGCTCGGAGGCGGCTGTGAACCAGGTGACGGCGACCGGGTAATCGGCCGACTGCTCGCGGCCGGAACTCAATACAGCGAGGTTGTGCATCGCCTTCACGTGGCCCTGCTCGGCGGCGCGGCCATACCAGATCTTTGCGCGCGCGCCGTCGGCCTTGGTGCCGATGCCACGCTCATAGAGTGTACCGAGGCGATATTGAGCCGGTGCAAACCCACGCTGCGCCGAACGCTGATACCAGATCATCGCCTGCTTGAAATCTTGCGCGATGCCGCGGCCTTCGGCAAAGCGTGCGGCCACCTCGAACTCGGCCGACGGATCGCCCTTGGATGCGGCCGTGCGCAGCGAAGCCGGGCCGATCATGGCCGGCGGCATTTCGGACGTCTTCGCGCCGTCGCTGGCGATCGCGGCATCCAGCTCACCGGCGGCAACGCTGCTGGGCATTAGTGAAGCTGGCACGACCGGTGCGCTGGCTTGCACCGCTGCGATCTGGTTCGCAAGGCTCGTGAGGTTGCGCTGCTGGCGCATACGGGCGAGATCGCTGTCGTTCGGCACAGCGCGCGCCTTCGTGATCGCCATACCCACCGGCAGCGCCGTTGTGGCTGGCGCAACGTTGCGAACGCTCGCCTCTTGTTGTGCTATCGCGGCCTCGGTTTCGGCATCGAGCGGATCGCTCAGATTTCCGATTGCCGATTCGGCACGCGGCCGTGCGGCGGGCGAACCCGGCACTTGCGGCGCCATCGCAGGCGAAGGCCGCTGGGCGTTGCCGTTCGGCGGCATCGACGGCGTTGCCGTCAGTTCGCTCGCATCGCCGTTATCGACGGTCACCGGGCTCGTGCGCGCGGTGTTCGTGCCGCTCATGAAAGGCAAGCCGCGGTTGATGCCGACGGACGTTGCAAGTAAACCAGCCGCGGCAACGAGGGCGACACCGGCCACCATCAGCGGTACACGCGAGCGGGCGGCGGCTGCACCGGCAGACCCTTTGCCAACCCTTTCGGCGCTAGCTTTGACGCCGCTGGCAATCTCTGGCGCCGAAAGCTTCACGGGCGGGACACCGCGACGGACGCGCCCGCTGTCCAGAGCCGGTGCGGGCGCATCGCCTTCGACTTGCGCGGCAACCTTGCGGGCAGCACGGCGCGCATCGGCGATGGCAGCGGCACGGAAGTCCTCTGTTGCAGCGCCGGCGTCGAGGCCGGGCATGGCGCGGGCCGGTTCGCCCGGCACCGAAGGTTCGAACGCCACGTTCACCGGTGCCGTGTGCAACATCTGCTCCTGAAATTGAGGCTCGGCGCGCGGCTGCGGCGCTGGCACCTGGGAAGCCGGTGCGAAAATTCCTTGCGGTGCAGGATAGGCAGGGGCTGCGTTCTCGATCGCGTCCATGCGGTCAAGCATTCGGATCATCGCCTGCTGCATGGTATCGAGCATGCTCGACGTGTGTTCTTCGTTGTCGCGCTGGCCGGCAACGAAGCCTTCGATCAAGCGCTGAAGGTCGCCGGTGGCCGCACTAGCTTCCGCCGGCTCGTGCAGCTGTGGCAAACGGCTGGCGACGCGATCGGCGACGGCAATCGCAACCGCTTCGATTTCTTCGTTGCTGGAACCGGTGGGGCTCGCACCAGCGCTTTGAGCAAACAAATGCGCCAGGCGCTCGTCGGAAACCTGATGGAGCAGGTCGCCGAGATGCAGCTCGACGTTGTCGAGGCGGCTGAGCTGCGCGTTGGCGTGCTCGAACTGCGTCGTGAGTTCGCTGATCTGCGCCTCGATGATACGCAGGCCTTCGACGTCGGTGCGGGTGGCAACGGTTTCAAGTGCCTTACCGAAACGCTCTTCAAGTTGCGTCAGGCGGCTATCGAACGCCTTGAATGCGTGGTCCGGACCGCTATCCGATAACGACTGCCCGATGCGCGCGGCGATCTCGGCAAAGCGACCGTCGAGCCATGCGCGATCAGCTGTGGGGTGAGACGGTTCATGCGGCATCGCGCCAGAGAACACGTTGCTCCTAGCCGGCTCTGCGATGACCGGCTCAATGTGCCCGGGCTCGTACGATGCCATCTCGGGGGCTGCAACGGTGGCAATCATATCGGCGCTGCCGCTCTCGTAGAGATGGGTCAGTGCCTCGGCACTCGCTGCATCCCACGGATCATCGACGTTGCCGTCAACCGACATCGACGCTGGCGCTGCAACCTGCAGCGGGGCATCCACGACAGGCTGAATATTTACTGGTTCGGCGAATGCGGCATCGAGAGAGGCGCTCGAGTGCGCGAGGTTGGCATCAGGGCGCTTCAGCTCGCGCTCCCAACTGACGGTGGCAATCCGATCGGCAAGGTTATGAGCGCTGTCCTCGATGCGCGAGAACGCCACGCCTTGCTCTGGCGTTACGTGCTGACGGGCGTGACCAGCGTCCCGCCCAAGCAGTTCGAGGCGTTCACGCATGTATTCCAGCGCGTGCGAGTTGCGCTGGTCGGCGTGTGCAACCTGCTGTGTCAGCGTCTGCAAGATTTCTTTCAAATCTTCACCCGCGCAAACACTTTCCCCCGGGCGGCTGCCCGATTGCTTGTGCATTTGACCCAGGACGTTGTCAGCGGCGGTCTTGATCATCGAATTTCCCCATGTCGCCTGCGTGTCAGGCTGCAGTTGCTGGGGGTCACGCCGGACGCTGCACGAAGGGGACCCTGATGGGGTTACGGTCGCAAGCGGCAGTAAACGATCGGTTAAGCCCCGGAAATGCGGGGTTTGCGGGCGTCCCGGGATAAGTAAATGCGCGAAATCGGGATAACGAATCACTTTCGGAATCCACGGCGCGCCTGTTCAGCCGGGCGGGGACACCCATATAATGCTCAATCGATAACGAGCGCGAGGCACGAAACCGATGTACCCATGCACCAAAACGAAGGCAAAACTCGCGGCGGCGCTGGCGTTCGCCAGCCTGGCGTCCACATCTTCGTTCGCGCAGGACAAACCGGGCCGTTACGTCATGAACCCGGTCGAAGGCGGCTTCGCCCGGCTCGATACCGAAACCGGCGTGATGTCGATTTGCAAGCCGCCGGCAAAGGACGCGGCTGCACCGGCCAATTGGACTTGCATGCCGGTGGCTGACCAGGCTTCGGCGCAGCAGGAGCAGGCTCGCAAGCTTGAGGCGCAGAACAACGAGCTGAAGGCCGAAGTGAAGCGCATGGAAGATTTGCTCGGGCTGAACGGCGAGAAGCCGAAGGAACCGGAGATGCGAGCGGAGCGTCCGCGGCAGGAATTCAAGCTGCCCAGCGAACAGGATGTCGACAAGGCGCTATCCTACTTCGAGAGCCTGGTTAAGAAGTTCCACGACAGCATGAAGCGGCTCGAAGGCAGGCTGGCAGAGAAGTCGGATATCTGAACCCGCCATTCGCACAAAAAATAAGCAGGCGCCTGAAAAGCAAGCAGCCCACAGCAGGGGTATGCCGGTTAATTTTCCAATAATTTAAAATTGTGGATTTTTCTGTAACCTTTTCAACGTTGTACCGAGCGTTAAGATTTTGGCACAACGCTTGCTAGTTCGCTCTTGGTTAAACTTTACCAAGGGGAAAACATGCTTTTGCTTCGCAAATTTGCGGTCACGGCCGCCGCAGCTACGGCCCTTCTTGCGTCCGTGCCATCGAACGCCCAGGAGACGATCAAGGTCGGCATCCTTCACTCTCTATCCGGCACCATGGCAATCAGCGAAACCACGCTGAAAGACACCATGCTGTTTCTCATCGAGGAGCAAAACAAGAAGGGAGGCTTGCTCGGCAAGAAGCTCGAAGCGGTCGTCGTCGATCCCGCCTCGAACTGGCCGCTGTTTGCCGAAAAGGCACGCGAGCTGATTTCCAAGGACAAGGTTTCGGCCGTGTTCGGCTGCTGGACCAGCGTGTCGCGCAAGTCCGTGCTGCCCGTATTCAAGGAACTGAACAACATCCTGTTCTACCCCGTCCAGTACGAGGGTGAAGAGTCCGAGCGCAACGTGTTCTACACCGGCGCTGCTCCAAATCAGCAGGCGATCCCGGCCGTCGACTATCTGATGTCGAAGGACGGTGGCGACGTGAAGCGTTGGGTGCTTGCTGGCACCGACTACGTCTATCCGCGCACGACCAACAAGATCCTCGAGGCGTATTTGATTTCGAAGGGCGTCGCCAAGGATGACATCATGATCAACTACACGCCGTTCGGTCACTCCGATTGGCAGACGATCGTGTCCGACATCAAAAAGTTCGGCACCGCCGGCAAGAAGACCGCCGTCGTCTCCACCATCAACGGCGATGCCAACGTGCCGTTCTACAAAGAGCTCGCCAACGCTGGCGTGAAGGCAACCGACATTCCCGTCGTCGCGTTTTCGGTCGGTGAAGAAGAGCTCGCCGGCGTCGACACCAAAAATCTCGTCGGTCATTTGACCGCCTGGAACTACTTCCAAAGCGTGAAGTCGCCTGCCAATGACAAATTCATCGCGGACTGGAAGGCCTTCACCAAGAACCCGAAGCGCGTCACCAACGATCCGATGGAAGCTCACGTCATTGGCTTCAACATGTGGGTCAAGGCCGTCGAGAAGGTGAAGTCGACCGATCCAGACAAGGTGATCGACGCGCTGCCTGGCATCGAAGCTGCCAACCTAACCGGCGGCATGTCGAAGATGTTAGCCAACCATCACATCACGAAGCCGGTTCTGATCGGCGAGATCAAGGCCGACGGCCAGATGGAGACAGTTTGGAAGACGAAGGATCTCGTTCCGGGCGACGCCTGGTCGAAGAGCCTGGATGCATCCAAGGATCTGATCGGCGACTGGGTCGAGAAGAAGTGCGGCAACTTCAACACCAAGACCAACAAGTGCGGTTGATGAAATCCCCTCTCCCCGTAGCGCACAGCGCGTCAGGGGGAGAGGGTCAGGGTGAGGGGCAGCCAAGCGACCGAACTCACGGCTTCCACCGCAAAAAGTTGCCTGCGGTCTATTTCAGCTAGGTACGCAATAAAATGCGCCTGCAAAGCTCTCTCTTTCTTCTTTAGCGCCTCAATCCCTCTCCAAACATCACAATCTTTCATTTTACCGACAATAAAATCAGGTCGCATGCGCCTCCTCCCATGAATACTTCATGCCCGATTACGATG
>JANOOW010000145.1:0-1769 GCA_031421555.1 Hyphomicrobiaceae bacterium
AAAGTCTTCAACGGCGTCGATCCCTGCATCGGCCCCAATGCGCGTAAGAACGCTGCCTAAATCGCGGGCTGCCGTGCTGCCCACGTCCGCGATGGCGCGGCGATGGTCCGCTATCTGGCGTGGCTTGACGCACAGACGCCCGGCACGGTCGATGAAATTCAGGCCGTACAGAAACTCGAAGATTTTCGGCAGGCAACCGGCGCACTGCGTGATCTCTCGTTCGACACAATTTCCGGCTCCGGCCCGAACGGCGCGATTGTGCACTACCGCGTCACCGAGGCAACCAATCGAAAGCTGGGCGCGGGCGAGTTGTTCCTGATCGACAGCGGTGGCCAGTACCAGGACGGCACCACCGACATTACCCGTACGTTGTTAATCGGGGGGGGTGCCATCGGCAAACCAACCGAAGAAATGCGCCAGCGTTACACCTTGGTGTTGAAGGGCCATATTGCCATCGGCACCGCCCGCTTTCCAAAGGGCACGCGCGGCATTGATCTTGATCCGCTGGCACGCAAGGCGTTGTGGGATCACGGCCTCGACTTCAGCCACGGTACCGGCCATGGCGTCGGCAGCTATTTATCCGTTCACGAAGGCCCGCAGTCGATCTCGAAGCGCGGGATCGCCGTGCTTGAGCCCGGCATGATCATCTCGAACGAGCCCGGCTACTACAAAACCGGCGCGTACGGAATCCGCATCGAGAACCTTGTGCTGGTGGAGGGGGCCTCGCCCGTGGTGGGCGGCGAGATCGAGATGATGAGCTTCGAGACCATCACCCTCGCGCCCTACGACCGCCGCCTGATCGCGCTCGATCTGCTGACCCCGCAGGAGCGCACCTGGATCGACGGGTATCACGCGAGGGTGGCGAAGGTGCTGGGGCCGCTGCTCGACGCGGCTGAGCGCGAATGGCTGACAGCGGCGACAGCGAGGCTGTGATCTTGTAGGTTGGGTTAGCGGGCCACGGTGTTAACGGATAGTTCGCGAAGGCCAATTCCCGCGTAACCCAACAACCGCCCGTGGAGCCGGGAACTTTCCTCGCCGATGAGCGTTCTGCTCGGATAGACACCCGGCAGGAGATTAATATGGGAAATCCATTCGTACATTTGGAGCTGATGTCGATCGATGTCGCGAAGTCGAAAGAGTTTTACGGTCGGCTGTTCGACTGGGAACTGCCCGACATGGAGATGAAGGACGGTACGACGTACACACTCATAAAGGTCGGATCGGGGACGGGCGGCGGCATCATGCGCAACCCGATGCCGGGCCAGCCATCGTCCTGGCTGCCCTACGTCGATGTCGCCGATCTAAAGGCCGCGACCGAGAAGGCGAAGTCATTGGGCGGAAAGGTGATTAAAGACGTCACCGAGGTTGAAAACATGGGATCTTTCGTCATTGTCTCGGACCCAACAGGCGCGCCGATCGGTCTGTGGAAATGCAAATAGATTAGATTAACCCCGTCCCGCTCTGATCGCCGCCGCCGCTGCAACTGGCCCTACCACCACGGACGCGAGCGAGATCGCCGCCAGCATCAGCAGCGACGTGCCTAATCTGCCGGGCGGCGTGGTGACGGCGGAGATGGCCCCGATGCCGAAGATCAGTGTCGGGATGTAGAGCGGCAGCACCAGCAATGCGATCAGCAGGCCACCTTTGCGGGCGTTGAGGGTCAGCGCCGCACCGAGGCAGCCAAGGAAACTGATCGCCGGCGTGCCGAGCAGCAGGCTGCCGACCAGCACCGGCGACAGTGCGAAATCGAGATTGAGCATTAGCCCGAG
>JANOOW010000146.1:0-4329 GCA_031421555.1 Hyphomicrobiaceae bacterium
CGCATTGGATGCCGGCTTCGATCGTGCTTTCGCGACCATCCTCGACGCAAACCTCACCACGCTCGTTGCCGGCATCGTGATGTTCTGGCTGGGGTCGGGTCCGATTCGCGGCTTTGCGATTACGCTGTCGCTCGGCATCATGACGACGGTGTTCACGGCTTTTACCGTCACGCGTCTGCTCGTTGCCTGGTGGCTGTCGCGTCAAAAAGACCGCAAGATTGCCGCACCCCTTTCATTCAAGCCAGTGAGGCAGTGACGACATGTTCAAGGGTGTAGATTTTTTCCCTCACGGCACCAAGTGGGACGTGGTCGGCAAGCGCTTCTGGTTCGTCGGGCTTTCCTGGGTACTGGCACTGATAGCCTGCGGTCTGTTGCTGACTAGAGGCCTGAACTACGGCGTCGACTTCAAGGGCGGCGCGCTGATCGAGATCCAGTCTAAGGCCGGTGAGCTCGACATCGGCGCGTTGCGCGAAAACCTCAGCAAACTCGGCCTTGGCGACGTGCAGGTGCAGTCGGTCGGCAAGGGCAACGAAGCCTTGATTCGCGTGGCCCAACAGGCGGACGAAAAAATCCAGAAGGAGGCCAACGATAAAGTCGTGGCTGCGCTAGGCGATGGCATAACGTTGCGCCGCGTCGAGGTTGTCGGCCCGGCAGTTTCGGCCGAATTGAAGCGGACGAGTATTCTTGCCGTCGTGGTCTCGATGGTGGGCATTTTTGCCTACGTATGGTTCCGCTTCGAGTGGCAGTTCGCGGTGGCAGCCATCGTCGCGCTCATCCATGACGTGTTCATCACGGCAGGTATGTTTTCCGCGCTTTGGATCGAATTTGACCTGTCGGTTGTTGCTGCTTTACTGACGCTCGCCGGTTATTCGATCAACGATACCGTGGTGGTCTTCGATCGCATTCGCGAAAACTTGCGCAAGTACAAGAAGATGCCATTGGTCGAGTTGTTGAACCTCGCCATCAACGAGACGCTTTCACGCACAGTGTTGACCTCGACCGTCACGTTCCTAGCCGTGCTGGCGCTTTACCTGTTCGGGACCGAGGTCATTCATGGCTTCTCTTTCGCAATGCTGTTCGGCATTTTGATCGGTAGTTATTCCTCGATTTTCGTGGCGGCCTCGTTGTTGTTGGCGATCGGCATCAAGCGCGACGTCTGGAGTGGCGAGAAGGCGGCCGGCCTTGCAGTTGCCCCCAAGAAAGGCTGATCGAGACCGTTCATGGTGACGAACGCAACGCCAGCCGTTTTTGCCGGTCACTTTCCCGGCCGATCCCCCATTGATGCCTACGGCAACGGCGGGTTTCGCTTTGCCGGCATGAGCCATCGCGGTTCGATTCTATGCCTGCCGGGCGGTGTTTGGGCATGGGACGTCGAGACCGCGGATGAACTCGACCTTTCTCGGTTATCCCGCGTGCTGGCCGAACTCGAGCGGCCTGATTTTCTGTTGCTGGGAACTGGGCGTCAGCAGGTTTTTGCGTCGTTGGACGTTCGCCGGGCGTTCGACGCAAAAGGCATTGGTCTCGATACGATGGACACCGGTGCCGCAGCCCGCACATACAATATCTTGCTGGCCGAGCAGCGGCGGGTTTCAGCAGCGCTCATTGCCGTCGGCTAGGCCTGGGAGGCCACCCATGAACGACATTCTAGGCGATCCGAAAAAGTCGCTGCTGTTAGGTCTCGCCATCTCGGTCGCCATTCTGATTGCCTGGATGGCGGTCGCTGGAGTCGACCGGATTGGCCTCTTGTCGTTTTTGCTGCGCTGGACCCACGTATTTTCGGCGATCATCTGGGTCGGCATGATCTGGTTCGTGAATTTCATCCAGTTTGCAGCAATCCGTGATGCCGACGACGCGGGTAAAGCTGCGATCCACAAATTCATCGTCCCCAAGGTTGCCCTGACCTTCCGGCACACATCGCACGCGGTTCTTTTGACTGGCATCTTGCTGCTGATCACCAGTGGTTACCTGCTCGACAGGCTGGTCTTTACCTCGGCCGTCTACGTGCCACCATTGCGCAACGCGCTGCTGTGGAGCGGCACCCTTGCCGGTTTCGCGATGTGGGCGTTCGTGCATTTCAAAATCTGGCCGAGTATCAAAATCGTGCTTGGTGAAACGCCCGGCGATGCGGATGCCAAGATGCGGGCCCGCGACAGCGTGCGGATTTACGCGCGGCTGAACCTGATACTGTCCGTACCCGTGACATTCGTCATGATCGCAGCAGCGCATCTCTATTAGCATGGCGGCTCCTGAGGCAGTTCCGGGGGGCGCCGCTGCCGATGTGGTGGCGATCGCAGCTCGCGCTTTCGAACGCGACCGGTACCTCGCCGCGTTGCTTGCCCCTCGCGAACTGCGCGCCGATCTTGTGGCTTTGGCAGCGTTCGCCGGTGAAGTGGGACGCATCCCCGCATTCGTCACCGAACCGATGATGGGACGTATTCGCCTGCAATGGTGGCGCGAGCGCCTTCAGGAACGCACGAGTGGTGGACACCCGGTCGCCGCGGCTCTCATCGGCATCATGTCCCGGCATCAACTACCGGCCGAGCTGTTGATCGGACTTATCGAAGCGCACGAAGACAGTCTCGCCGACCGTCCGTTTGGCGATGAAGCGGCGCTCCTGCATTACGTGGACCGCATCGATGGATCCCTGTGCCAACTGGCGGCGCTTATCACCGGGGTTGCCGCAACGGGCGAACTCACGCGCGATGGCGGGCGCGCATACGGCCTCGCGCGCGTTCTTCTGGAAGCGCCAGCAACCAGGGCCCATGGCCGCCTGCTGCTGCCATCCGCGACAGCTGACGAAGCAGGAAGCGAACTGCTCGCCAACGCGCGACATGCCGGGTCACTTGCGCGCCGCCATCTTGCCGCAATTCGCGGTCCGCTGCGGCAAATGCCCCGGCGCAATCGCTTTCCTTTTCTCTCTGTTGCCCTCGTAGAGCCCTATTTAGAGGCTTCTGAGATGGACCGCCCGCAATCGGCTTCCGTGGTGGAGATCAATCCGATGCAGCGGGTTTGGCGGCTTTGGCGCTGTCATTGGACCGGTAGGGTATAAAGTAGCTGTTTGTGCCGCCAGTCGAGCCAATCGGGGTTTGCACCATGAACATACTATCTGCGATCCAGGCGAAGCTTATTCGAGCCCTCTTCGTGGCGGCTGTATCGCTTGTTAGTTTCATTCCATCGGTCGCCGCTGCTGAGCCGACAGTCGCTTGGCGCGTGGAGAATCCGTTCCGCTTCTTCGATGATCCCGCCAGCACTGAGATGCACCGGGCCACGTGGGTGGACCTCACCGAGGAGGAACGGCGCACCCCGGTACTCGCCGCGGAACGTCTTCTGGCCAGCCGCCATTCCGACGGTTGGGCATCGACGATTGTCGGCAAAACCTGTTGGGATGCGAAGCGGAACCGGCACGTCTGTCCGGACAAGAGCGCCTACATCAATCCCACCTCGCACACTTTGATCTTGGAGATGCGCGATATCGAAGATGCAACCTCGGTCGAGTGCGTTTGGCTGACAGCGCCGAAGGGCAAATCGCAATCGCGCGGCAAGGCGATCAGCAAACTATGCAGCGAACCGTTGCGAGTCGACGTGCCGTATCCGGATGGCATGGGCATATCGGTGGAGGTCGGCGGCCAGGAAGTCGCGCGCGTAGATCTGCGTGTGACCGACTTGTTGATCGTCGGCATGGGCGACAGCTTCGGCTCGGGCGAAGGCAATCCAGACGTCCCCGTGCGCTTTTCCCGGGAGAGGGCGGCGGACTATGGCGATGCCAAGGATGCGACCCTCGCCGGCTACCCAGCTCGCGTTGGCGAATGGACCCAAATCGGCGACCCGAAGTTCATCGAGGAAAACGCGCGCTGGATCGACCAGGCTTGTCACCGCTCGCTCTATTCGCACCAGCTCCGCGCGGCCCTCCAGCTTGCAATCGAAGATCCGCATAGATCCGTCACCTACGTCGGTGCTGCCTGTTCGGGCGCGGAAGTCACGACCGGGCTCTTTTTACGTTATAAAGGCAACGAGTGGGTGCCCAACCCGCCCGAGTTCTCGCAAATCTCGGCAGTTGCGGAAGCGCAATGTGGCGGCAAGGAAGCCCGGATGCAGGATCTGCCGGAGGCCTATCACATCAACGGCCGGATCCCCGATCTCAAAGGTGGCTTGGTCCTGCGCAAATGCGAGGTCGAACAGTCGCGCAAGATCGACCTTCTCCTACTGTCGATCGGTGGCAACGACGTCGGTTTTGCCCGCTTGGTCGCGAATGCGGTGCTCGCCGATCAGTCGATACTGAAGAAACTTGGTGGCTGGTTCGGGCAGGTGCATGGTCCGGCCGAAGCTGGC
>JANOOW010000147.1:0-1671 GCA_031421555.1 Hyphomicrobiaceae bacterium
GCGCTTCTCCATCCCCTTGGTCCCTCTCGGCGATCTGCCTGTGCCGGTATCGATTTTCCGCTACTGTTTCATGACGGCGGGTCAACCCGCAAGCAGCTTCGCCGCTGCCGGCTCCGAGCGCGCCAGTCTGGCGAGCAGATAATCAACTTCCGCGCGCGCCGCGGCTGAGAGCGCACCGCCGGGCTTGCGTTGCGCATCCGATGCGATGATGCCCCGGCGCTTCAGTACGTACTTGCGAACCGCGAGGCCGGCACCTGGCTGCTGCTCGTAGCGTACCAGCGGCAGATGGGCGTCGAATATGTCGTGCGCTGCGTCGCGCTTGCCCTGCGACATCAAACGGCAGACGCCGACGAGCATCTCCGGGAAGGCATAGCCGGTCATCGCGCCGTCGGCACCCCGGCTCATCTCAAAGTCGAGGAACAGGCCGCCGTTGCCGGTCAAGATCGAGATGTGACGCATGCGGCCGTCCGTCTGTGCCTTACGAACGGCACTGATCTTTTCCAGCCCAGGCCAGTCCTCGTGCTTCAACATTACGCACGAAGGGTGGTTGGTGACGATGCGCTCGATAACGGACGTGGCCATGACGACGCCGGTCGATAGCGGGTAATCCTGAATGACGAAGGGTATGCTGGCGCCGATCGCGCTCACGGCGTCGGCGTAGTAGTTGACGATCTGGTCATCGGTCTTGACGGTTCCCGGAGGCGCGAGCATCACGCCGCTCGCTCCAGCGTCCATGCTGCTTAGGGCGAGCGCTCGCATGGCTGCAAAGCCCGGTGCCGATATGCCGACGATGACCGGCAAGGCCCGCGCGCGGCCAACCACCTGTTTGACGAAGCTCTGTGCCTCGGCCGCATCGAGCTTCGGCGCCTCGCCCATCATGCCGAGGATCGTGATGCCATCGACTCCGCTCTCGTTGTAGAAGTCGATCAGCCGATCGGTGCTGGCCGTGTCGATGCGGCCATCGTCGCGAAATGGCGTCGCTGAGATGATGTAGACGCCCTTGGCCGCACTTGTGAGCATGGATGATCCCTACGTTGTGCGTTGATCGCGTAGCAGTCTCGGCAGCTCACCACTCAAGCCGGCTGCTTCGGTGACAAACGCCTGTTTTGCGAACGGTATGCGATCGAGCAGGCCGAGGCCCACTTCGCGGGCCGAGCGCATCAACGCCCAGTCGTTGGAAAAGAGCCGGTTGAGCCCGCTGAAAGTGGCTGTCGAAATTGCGGTGTCGAAGCGGCGCCAGCGCTCATACCGGGCGAGCGCACCGCTATCGCCGAGGTCGAGTCCGACGCGGGCCGCATCAGATACGCATTCGACCAGGGCCGCGACATCGCGAAGCCCAAGGTTCAGACCCTGCCCGGCAATCGGGTGGACGCCGTGCGCCGCATCGCCGGCGAGCGCCACACGTGGGGCGACGTAACTCCGTGCCAGATGCGTTTCGAGCGGCCAAGACCTTCGCGGACCGTCGAGTGCGACAGCGCCAAGGCGGCCAGCAGCCCGGCGGTCGACCTCGTTGAGAAACGCCTCGTCGTCGAGGGCAAGTATGCGGCGGGCTTCGTCTGCGTTTTCGCTCCATGTGACGCAACTGCGGAAGCCGCCCTTCAGCGGCAACATGGCGAACGGCCCGGCGGGCAGAAAGTGCTGGATGGCGCGATTGCGGTGATCGATCTCGTG
>JANOOW010000148.1:0-13965 GCA_031421555.1 Hyphomicrobiaceae bacterium
CACCTTGCGGCCGCCCCTCATCCGCCCTGCGGGCACCTTCGCCCCGCGAAGGGCGGGGAGAAGGTAATTCCACACGTTCACGACTAGTCCCGAAGCGCAGCCAATTCAGACTGCAAACAAGCCCGGCGCGCCACCCGCTCAATACAAACTCCCCCTTTGGCGTTCCGCGAGAACCGCGTCGTAGGCCACGGCATCGAATGCGGTGGTGTCGCGTTTGGTGTCGCGGGCAGCGACGGTGAGATTGCCGGTCGAGGGCAGCGACGAGCGGTCGACCACGCTGGCCGGATCCCACAATCTGGAGCGGGCAAGTGCGCGGGCGCACTGGAAGTAAACCGCATCCACCGTCACTCGCAGGACTGTATTCGGCAACTTGCCATCGACGGCAAAGGAGCGCAGCACGTGCGGGTCGGCCGTCAGTACGCCGCGGCCATTGACGCGCAGTGTCTCGCCGACGCCGGGGATCAGGAACAGCAGCGCGACACGAGGGTCACGGACGATGTTGCGCAGGCTATCGATGCGCTGGTTGCCGCGCCGGTCCGGTAGCAGCAGCGTCTTTTCATCGGCGACGCGCACGAAGCCCGGCGCATCACCGCGCGGCGAGGCATCGAGCCCCTCGGGTCCGCTCGTCGCCAGCACGCAAAAGGGCGATGCCTCGATCAACGCGCGGTAGGCATCGTTAACGATCGGGATCTCTTTTAGAAGCGATCCGATGACGGGCTGCCCGTAGAGCGCCTCGAGCTGCTCGGGCGACGTGATATCGAAGGCTGCGTTCATCGGTTCTCATCCTCGGAAAACGGGGTCGGGACGCGGCCGATCTACCCGGCAATCGGCTGGCAGTTCGGCCTTCATGCCATGTTCACCGCAAACCTGCGACACATGGCTGTTCGACTGCCCAACTTTCGAGCCGCAAAGCTTGGTTAGCCGCTGATCACATTGATAAATTGTAATCGACGGAAGACTTATCCCCGGGGCGTTATTCTAGCGTAGATTAGTGGGATGGTTGGCTTGCTCGGCCAGCCGCTGCATCTGCCAAAAGGGGTCGTATGACTAGATTTCGCCGTTACGTGTTGACCGGACTGGCTGGCGTGCTGATCGCCGGCGGGGTCGCAGCCGTGATGTCGCGCCCGGCGCCTGTCGTGCAGCAAAAAGGTGGACGCTGGGGCGCCGCCGACGGGGCCGTGCCTGTTCGAGTTGCAGCAGCTGTTGCAGCCGACATCCCGATCTACCTCGATGCGGTCGGCTCGGCGCGCGCCTTGAACACGGTGACGGTGCAGCCGCAGGTCGGCGGCAAGCTGATCGAGGTCGCCTTCCGCGAGGGGCAAACCGTGCAGAAGGGCCAGGTTCTCGCGCGTATCGATCCAGCAACCTATCAGGCGGCGCTCGATCAGGCGCTCGCCAAGCAACAGCAAGATGAGTCGACGCTCGCCAACGCCAAGATGGATCTTGAACGCTACACCCGGATCCCCGGCACGATCGCGGTGAAGACCGTCGACACGCAGCGCGCGCTCGTTGCGCAGCTGACCAGCCAGGTCGCCTCGAGCAAAGCCGCCGTCGATCAGGCGCAGGTGCAATTGAACTTTACGCAAATCGTGGCGCCGGCGACGGGGCGAACGGGCATTCGCCAGGTCGATGAGGGCAACATCATCAGTGGCTCCGCCAGCCAGTCGATCGTGACGATCACGCAGGTGCAGCCGATCGCGGTCATCTTCAACTTGCCGCAACAGCAGTTGGCGCAGGTCAATCGGGCGGCGGCGCTCGGGCCCCTCGTCGTCGATGCCGTCGATGCCGACAACAAGACGTTGATCGACCGGGGCGAATTGCGCGTCGTCGACAACCAGGTCGATCAGACCACCGGCACCGTGAAGATGAAGGCCGAATTTCCGAACGCGAAGTTGCAGATGTGGCCCGGCCAATTCGTCAACGTGCGCGTCTTGATCGAAACGCTGGGGCAAGCGATCACGGTGCCAACCGCCGCGATCCAGCGCGGGCCGGCGGGTACGTTCGTTTATGTCGTCGCACCGGATAACCGCGTCGCACTGACGACGGTCGCAGTGCAGACGCAGGACGATACGCGCGCCGTCATCACGAACGGCATCAAGACCGGCGACACCATCGTGACGAGCGGTTTCGCGCGGCTCAAGGAAGGCGCGGAAGTGGCCGTCGCGACCACCGAGCAGCTCGAGCAAGCACCGGTCGCACCGAAGCGTGAAAGCCAGCGCGGCGAGGGCCGCCGTAAACGTGAAGGCGTCGCACCTTCCGAAGGCAAGCCCGCGGGCGCAGGCGGCGAAGCGCCGGCCGAGGGCAAGGGCAAGCGCGGCGAGGGCCGCCGTAAGCGCGAGAACGGCGCTCCAGCCGAAGCGGCTCCAGCTACTTCCGGGACGGCACCGCCCGTCGCACCCGCACCAGCCACGCCCGCTGCCGGTGCGGAAGCGGCACCAGTTGCCGCGCCAAAGGCACGACGCGCCGAGACATCGCCTCGGCCAGCAGCGCAATGAGCACGGACACCTCCACCTCAGCCAACCTGTCCGGCAGCGTATCAGGCCCCTTCATCCGGCGTCCGATCGCGACCTCGTTGCTCGGCATCGCGATCATGCTCGGCGGCTGGCTCGGTTACTGGGGCTTGCCGGTGTCGGCGCTACCGCAGGTCGATTTCCCGACCATTCAGGTGACGACGCAACTGCCCGGCGCCAATCCCGATACGATGACAGCGCTCGTAACCGCGCCGCTGGAACGGCAGTTTGGG
Organism: Hyphomicrobiaceae bacterium; assembly: GCA_031421555.1. Classification (GTDB taxonomy): domain Bacteria; phylum Pseudomonadota; class Alphaproteobacteria; order Rhizobiales; family Hyphomicrobiaceae; genus JAKFWF01. The sequence continues at coordinate 2,744 of JANOOW010000148.1, forward strand.
CGTACGCCGTCACTCTCCACGATGACCTCCTCGTCATCGTTCGGCGTCAGTCAGATTACGTTGCAGTTCGATCTCAATCGCGACATCGATGCGGCGGCGCAAGATGTGCAGTCGGCGATCAATGCCGCCGGCTCGACCCTGCCGCGCAATTTGCCCTACCCGCCCACCTACACCAAGGTGAACCCGGCCGACGCAGCAATCGTCACGCTGGCACTGACCTCGCCCAACGTTGCGCTGCGCCAAATCTCAGACCTCGCCGATACATTGCTCGCACCCCGGCTCAGCCAGTTGACCGGCGTCGGCAAGGTTTCGGTGCAAGGCGGCATCCGCCCCGCCGTTCGCATTCAGGCGGACCTCGCGCGGCTCGCCGCCTACAACATTTCGCTGGCCGATCTGCGCAACATGATCGTCGGCGCCAACGTCTCGGGACCGAAGGGCTCGCTCGACGGCGCCTATCAATCGTACACGATCGCCGCCAACGATCAGATCGGCTCGGCTGCGGCCTACAAATCGCTGGTACTCGCGTATCGCGGCGGCTCGCCAGTGATGTTGTCCGACGTTGCCGACGTGGTCGATGGATTGGAGAACACCAAGGTTGGTGGCTGGTTCAACGGTTCGCCAGCGGTCGTCGTCGATGTGCAGCGGCAGCCCGGCGCCAACGTCATCCAAACCGTCGATCGCGTGCTGGCGGAACTGCCGCGCCTCAAGCGGTCGATGCCGGCGGGTGTCGAGTTGACCGTGGTGCACGATCGCACCGGCACCATTCGCGCTTCCGTTCGCGACGTGCAGTTCACCCTTGTGCTCAGCGTCGTGCTGGTCGTGCTCGTCGTGCTGATGTTCCTGCGCACCGTGCGGGCGACGATCATCGCCGGTGTCGCGCTGCCGCTGTCGCTGATCGCCACGTTCGGCGTGATGTGGTTTGCCGGCTTCAGTCTCGACAACCTGTCGCTGATGGCGCTGACCATCGGTACCGGCTTCGTCGTCGACGACGCCATCGTGATGATCGAGAACATCGTTCGCCACATCGAAGAGGGCGAGAAGCCGTTCGAAGCGGCGATCAAGGGCGCCAGCGAAATCGGCTTCACGGTGATATCGCTCACGGTGTCGCTGATCGCGGTGTTCATCCCGCTGCTGTTCATGAGCGGGCTGGTCGGCCGCATGTTCCGCGAGTTCGCGTTGACGTTGACGATCGCGGTGGTGGTCTCGGCGATCATATCTTTGACGCTGACGCCGATGATGTGCGCGAAGCTGCTGCGCAAGGCGAAGCCCAGCACTGGTGCGCCGGGTATTTTCGAGCGCGCGGTCAATGGCACGGTCGAGAAGTATCGCGTGAGCCTGCTGTGGGTACTGCGGCATCAAGGGGCGACGCTGTTGCTGACGGCCTTCACGCTGGCGGCGACGATCGGGCTCTATATCATCGCGCCGAAAGGCTTCCTGCCGCAACAGGACACCGGCTTGATCACCGCCGTCATGGAAGCGGGGCCGGAGGTTTCCTTCACGCAGATGGAGCGGCTGCAGGGCCAAGTGTTGAGCGCCATCAAGCAAGACCCCGATATCACCGGAACCGTTTCCGTCGTCGGCGTAAGTCCGCTCAACGCGACGCCGAATGTTGCCCGTTTGACGATGGCATTGAAGCCGCGCAGCGAGCGCAAGGCGGTCGTCGGCGATGTCATCGCGCGGCTGCAGCAGGCGGTCGCGCCGATCCCCGGCGTGAAGCTGTATTTCCAGCCGGTCCAGGACATCCAGATCAGCACGCGGTCGTCGCGCGCCCAGTATCAGTACACGTTGACCGGCGCCGACGGCGCCGAGGTTTCGCAATGGGCTACCAAGCTCGCCGATAAGATGCGCGAAACCCCGGCCTTGCGCGACGTGTCGTCGGAGGCTCAGGACGGCGGCTTGCGCGTCATGATCAAGGTCGATCGCGAGATAGCCGGCCGGCTTGGCGTTTCGATGCAGGCGGTGACCGATGTGCTCAACGACGCGTTCGGCCAGCGCCAGATCTCGACCATCTACGACCAGTCGAACCAGTATCGCGTCGTGCTCGAAGCAATGCCGCGCTACCAGCTCGATCCGTCGACGCTGAACACGCTCTACGTCGGCGCCAGCGGCGGCGCGCAGGTGCCGCTCGCCTCGTTCGCCCGCGTCGAGCGCACGACGGCGCCGCTTGCCATCGCGCACCAGGAGCAGTTCCCAGCGGTGACGTTGAGCTTCAACCTCGGGCCCGGTGGTTCGCTCGGATCAGCGGTTGACACCATCCACGCGGCGGAGGCTGCCATCGGCATGCCGCCATCGGTGATTGGCAGCTTCTTCGGCGACGCGTCGGAGTTTTCGAAGTCTCTCGCCAACCAGCCGTGGCTAATATTGGCCGCGACGATCACGATCTACATCGTGCTCGGCGTGCTTTATGAGAGCTTCATCCATCCGCTGACGATTCTGTCGACCTTGCCTTCGGCTGGCGTCGGCGCGCTGCTCGCTTTGATGCTGACCGGGCACGATCTGTCCGTGGTTGGCTTGATCGGCATCATCCTGTTGATGGGCATCGTCAAGAAGAACGCGATCATGATGATCGACTTCGCGCTGGAGGCGGAGCGCCATCGCGGCATGAGCCCGCGCGATGCCATCGTCGAAGCCTGCCTGTTGCGCTTCCGGCCGATCATGATGACGACGCTTGCCGCGCTGTTCGGAGCGCTGCCGCTGGCGCTCGAAGGCGGCACCGGTTCGGAATTGCGCAATCCGCTCGGCATCTCGATCGTCGGCGGCCTCGTGCTGTCGCAGTTGCTCACTCTCTACACGACCCCGGTGATCTACCTCGCCCTGGAACGCGTCCGCGCCCGCCTTGCTGCGTCTTTCGCGGGCACGCCCGAGCCAGCGGAATGACGCCATGAACATTGCGTTGCCATTTATTCGCCGGCCGATCGGGACGACGCTGCTGGCAATCGGATTGTTCCTGACGGGGGCCGCCGCCTACTGGCAGTTGCCGGTGGCGAGTTTGCCGAGCATCGATTTTCCAACCATCATGGTGCAGGCGAGCCGCCCCGGCGCCAATCCGGAAACGATGGCAGCGACGGTCGCAGCCCCCCTCGAACGGCGGCTGGGCGAGATCTCCGGCGTGACCGAGATGACCTCGACCAGTTCGCTCGGCGGGACGAACATCGTCGTGCAGTTCGACATGTCGCGCAACATTGATGGCGCCGCGCGCGACGTGCAGGCAGCGCTCAACGCGGCGGCGAGCGATCTGCCGATCGATCTGCCAAGCGTGCCGTCGTTCCGCAAGGCGAACCCGGCCGGTGCGCCCGTGCTCATCCTCGGCCTGACCTCGAAGACGATGCCGGCGAGCGCGATCTACGACGTCGCCGACACCGTGATCGCACAGCGCATTTCCCAGATCGAAGGCGTCGCCGATGTCGGCGTGAGCGGGGCCGAACAGCCCGCCATCCGCGTGCGCGTCGATCCAGGCCGCTTGGCCGCCATGGGTCTCTCGATCGAGGACGTGCGCGGCGTCATCGCCAGCGCCAATGCGATGGGCCCGGTTGGTACGTTCGATGGCGCAACGGTTGCCGAGTCGATTGGCACCAACAATCAACTCAAGGGCCCCGCCGACTACAAGACGCTCGTCTTGAAGACGTCCGAAGGCGCGGTCGTGCGGCTGTCCGACATCGCAACGGTCGAAGCTGGCACGCGTAATACCCGCTCGGCTGCCTGGTTCAACATGCAGCCGGGCGTGCTGCTGATCATCACCAAGCAGGGCGATGCCAACGTCATCGAGACCGTCGACAAGGTGCTGGCGCTGATCCCCGAGCTGCAGCGCTGGATCCCCGCTGGTATAGACGTCTCAATCCTTTCGGACCGCACCAAGACGATCCGGGCAAGCGTGCTCGACATGCAGATCACGCTGGCGCTGACCGTCGTGTTGGTGATGCTGGTCGTGCTCGTATTCCTGCGGCGCGGCGCGGCGACGATCGCCGCGGGCATCACGGTGCCGTTGTCGCTTGCAGGTACCGTCGCGCTGATGTGGATCGCCGGCTACTCGATCAACAATCTGACGTTGATGGCGCTCGCGGTATCCGTCGGCTTCGTCGTCGACGATGCGATCGTGATGATCGAGAATGCGTTCCGGTATCTCGAGCAGGGCAAGTCGCCGATGCAGGCGACGATCCTGGGCGCCCAGCAGATCGGCTTTACGGTGCTGTCGATCTCGATCTCGCTGGTCGCAGCATTCATCCCGCTGCTGTTCATGACCGGCGTGATCGGGCGGCTGCTGCGCGAGTTCTCCGTCACGCTGGTATTTGCCATCGTCGTCTCGACCATCGTCTCGCTGTCGGTAACGCCGATGATCTGCGCGCACTTCGTGAAGAAGCCGCCGAGCCGCGATGCGACGATCTTCGACCGGGTGATCGAAGGTTTTCTGTCGCGCCTGATCGCCGGTTACGCGTGGACGCTGCGGCTGGCGTTGCGCTGGCAGGGCGTGATGCTGATGATCATGATCGCCACCATCGCGATCACCGTCGACTTCTACATCAAGATCCCGAAAGGTTATTTCCCGCAGGACGACTCGGGCCTGATTTTCGGCTCGACGCGCGCATCGCCCGACATTTCGTTCCAGGCGATGTCGACGCTGCAATTGCAGGCGACCGGGATCATCACGAACGATCCGGCGGTCGAGGCGGTGGGGTCATCCGTCGGCGGTGGCAGCAGCGTCAACCAGGGGCGCATCTTCATCAACTTGAAGCCACGATCAGTCACCGGCGAGACCACCGCCGACGTGATCGCGCGGCTGCGGCCGAAACTACTGGCGCTCGGTAGCTTGCAGGTGTTCCTCGTGCCCGCGCTCGATATTCGCGCCGGCGGAAGATCGTCGCGCTCGCAGTATCAATTTACATTATGGAGCCAGGATCTCGATCAGCTGATTACCTGGGCACCGAAAGTGATCGACCGTCTGCAACGCACGCCCGGCCTCACCGACGTTTCGAACGACCGCGAGCAAGGTGGCTTGCAGATCAACGCCGTGATCGACCGCACGGCCGCCTCTCGCTTGGGCGTGAAGATCCAGGACATCGATACCGCGCTCAATAACGCGTTCGCGCAGCGGCAGATCTCGACCATCTATTCGGCGCGCAATCAGTATCGCGTGGTGCTGGAGGTCGATCCGAAATTCCAGCGCGAGCCGGCCGATTTGGAGCGCGTCTACGTGCCGGGTTCGAACCGCACGCAAGTTCCATTGTCAGCGGTGGTGCGCTTCGACAAGGGGTTGGCGCCGCTAGTCATCAACCATCAGGGGCCGTTCCCGTCGATTACGATCAGCTACAATCTGGAGCAGGGCGCCACGCTGCAGGACGCGCAAACGGCAATTCAACAAGCGGTTGCCGAATTGCGCATGCCGGACGGCATCCGTGCCGAAGCCGCTGGCGATGCCGCATCTTTTCAAAAGAGCGCGAATGCGCAGCCGTTGCTGATCCTAGCTGCCCTCGTCGCGGTCTATATCGTGCTCGGCGTTTTGTATGAGAGCTTGGCGCATCCGCAGACGATCATCTCGACACTGCCTTCGGCGGGTCTTGGCGCGCTGCTTGCCTTGCAGATCGCGGGTGCGGAACTAACCACTATCGCGCTGATCGGCATCATCCTGTTGATCGGCATCGTCAAGAAGAACGGCATCATGCTGGTCGACTTCGCGCTCGATGCGGAACGCACGCTCGGCATGACCCCGGAAGCTGCCATCTACGAAGCCTGCATCGAGCGGTTCCGGCCGATTCTGATGACGACCTTGGCAGCGCTGCTCGGTGCGGTGCCGATGCTGCTGGCAACGGGGCCAGGGGCCGAGATGCGCCGGCCGCTCGGCATCACGATCATCGGTGGATTGATCGTCTCGCAGATCCTGACGCTTTATACGACGCCGGTGATTTATCTGCTGCTCGACAAGTTGCATCACCGCCTGTGGGGCCGCACGGGGCATGCACGCGCGAAGGTTGACGGCGCCGTTCCGGCGGCTAGCGTTACCGCTGCCGAATAGCCGGCATCGAGATCGAGCATTCACCCAATGTCCTCACACCCAACGATGACTGGCCCGGCGTCGGGCACGTTCTTCTCGCAACGCATGCGCTTGCATTACGTCGACTGGGGCAATCCAACAGCGCCACCGATGTTGCTCGTTCACGGCGGACGCGACCATTGCCGCAACTGGGATTTCGTCGCCGGGCGCTTGCGGGATCGGTATCACATCATCGCACCGGATCTGCGCGGCCACGGTGACAGTCAGTGGGCGCTGAACGGCAACTACGGCATGGCGCCCTATATCTATGACCTCGCTCAGTTGATCGAGCGGCAGAAGCTCGCCCCGGTGACGATCATCGCGCATTCACTTGGTGGCATGATCAGCCTGCGATATGCAGGGCTCTATCCGGACAAGGTGGCCCGCATCGTCTCGATCGAAGGGCTTGGCTCCTCGCCTAAGCAACAGGCCGAGACGGCGGCCAAGCCTTTTGCCGAGCGGCTCGGTGCATGGATCGATCAGCAGCGCACGCTCGCCGCCCGTCAGCCGCGCCGGTATGGCTCGCTCGACGAGGCGGTCGCGCGCATGCAGGCTGAGAACAAGCATCTGACGGCTGAGCAGGCGCTGCATCTGACGCGCTTTGGCGTCAACCAGAACGAAGACGGCACCTTCAGTTGGAAGTTCGACAACTATCTGCGCGGGTGGCCGCCATCGGACATGACGCAAGCGGAGGTCGAGCATTTGTGGGGGCGCATCACGTGCCCGGCGCTACTTGTCTACGGCGGCGATAGCTGGGCTTCGAACCCGGAGAAGGACGGCCGCGCGCGCCATTTCAAATCGGCGCGCGTGGTGACGATCCCCGGCGCCAGCCACTGGGTCCATCATGATCGCCTCGACGAGTTCATGCGCGAGGTCGAGGCTTTTTTGGCCTGAGCCGCTAGCGGCGAGGTGCGCAGGTCCTGGCGCCGGTGCCGCTGAGGGCGTAATTCAGTATTTTGTAGGCGAGGGCGGCGGCGGTGTAGTCGTAGGCGTGGAAGCCTTCGATAGGGGCCAACTCCACAAGGTCGGCGCCGACCACATTACCAACCTCACAGGCGCGGCGCAGGATCGCCAGCGCGTGCAGATACTGCATCCCGCCCGGTGCCGGCGTACCGGTGGCCGGCATGATCGCGCCATCGAGGCCATCGATGTCGAAGGTGATATAGACGGGTTTGCCGCGCAACGGCCTGACAATTTCCTCGATATCCCAGCGCGCCTGATCCTTGCCCCAGTGCATGTGGATGCGATGGCGATTCGCTTCGAGAAACGAAACTTCGCCCGACGAGATCGCGCGAATGCCGACCGATACCAGCGATACATGCTGATGGTCGAGTACGCGGCGCATGGCGGCGGCGTGCGAATAATGCTCGCCGAGATAGCCGTCGCGCAAATCCGCATGCGCATCGAACTGCAACACGACGAGATCGGTGTAACGCTTGGCGAAGGGGCGAATTGCGCCAGCCGTCAACGAATGCTCGCCACCGATGACAAACGGAAACTTGCCCGCTTCGAGCACGGCTTCGACGATGCCTTCGAGCTGATCGAGGGCGGCTGACACCGGCGTCGCGATCTCAGGCTCGGCAATGGCGGCGATGCCGTAGTCGGCATACGGCTCGCGCCACAACTCCTCGTCGAACAGCTCGAGTTGCTGGCTCGCGGCCATGATCGCGGCGGGACCTTTCGCCGTCCCCGATCCGTAGCTGACCGATGCTTCGAGACCGAACGGAATGACGACCGCCCTGGCGTCACCCGGGCGGTCCGCATCACGGCGCAGCGGATCGAGAAACGACGCCTCGCCCGGCAGGTAGTCGAGGGTCGCACTTCCAGCCTTCATGCGATCAGCCGCTCCGTGCTTTCTTGGTCGACGCGCTGCCGAACACCGACTCGAAGGGATCGTCGAGCAGGATGACCTCATCATATCGTCCGTAACCGTTGAACGGTCCAGCGATGGCGCGGCCATAGGCGCCCATGTTGCCGATCTCGATATAGTCGCCTTCGCGGACACCGGCCGGCAGCATGAAAGGTCCGGTCATGTGATCGATCGAATCGCACGTCGGTCCCCAGAACTCGAACGGTTGCAACGGACCGGTATCTTCGTCCATGCGGCTGACCAGGCGGGTTGGGAACACGAAGCCAAGGTGCGCCGCGTCGAACAGCGCGCCGTAGCTGCCGTCGTTGATGAAGAGATCGCTCCCGCGGCGTGCATCCACACGCACGATCAAGCTCTCGGCCTCGGCGACAAGCGCGCGGCCAGGTTCGCAGATCAGACGGCACGCTTCGGTGACGGGCATAGTCTCCATGCCGGCCTTGATGGCGTCCATGAAGGTCAGCAACGGTGCTGGATGACTGTCGTAGTAGACCGAAGGAAAGCCGCCACCGACATCGATGCCGTCGATCACCACGCCAGCCTTGACGATCAGCTTGTGCACTTCGTCCAGGGCGGTGACGTAGGCGTCGGGCGTCGTCGTCTGCGAGCCGACATGGAACGCGATGCCGAGTTCGTCGGCGGCCTGCCGCGTCTTCACCAGCAACTCGGCTGCCGCTGGGCCTGCGATGCCGAACTTGCGCTCCAGCGGGATACGGCTGTTCAACGCGGGCACTGCGACGCGCACGAACAGTTGCAGATCCTTCGCGGCAACGCCTTCCTTCGACGTCTCCTCGACGATCTTGTCGAGTTCGTCTTCGCTGTCCAAGGCGAAGCAGCGCACACCAAACTCGTGGTAGGCGCGGGCAATCGCCCTGCGCGACTTCACCGGGTGCATGAAGTGCAATGACACGCCTGGGATGGTTGCTGCATCCTCGAGCTCGGGAATCGAGGCGACGTCGAACTGCTTGATACCGGCGCCGAACAGCGCGCCGAGCAGAAACACCGAGCTGTTCGCTTTATAGGCGTAGGCGACCTCGCCCGGAAAATTCTTCAGGAACCAGCGCGCGGCACGGGCAGCGGCATGGGGGCGCACGCCAAAGAACGGACGATCCGGCTGGTGCGATTTCAGATAGGCTGCAGCCGATGCGTACTTTTCCATGGGGCATACCTCCGCCGGTCAAGGGAAACCTGATCCAAGCCGATCAGGTGGCGCTCAAGAGTGGGGGCCGCGCGACGGAGAAGAATACCGCGATGCTTGGCTAGCCGCTGACATAGGATGCGTTGCCCCCCCTGTAAAGAGTGCTGATCGGGTTGGGGTTAGCGGTGCTTGCAGCTGGCTATCAAATCGCCCTATCTGGTCCACGGCGACACCTCTTGGAGATCTGAGCACTTGCGCGACTATTTGACATCACACGCCTCACTAAGCCTTGCCGTTGGCGGATTTGCCATCGGCGTGGCTCTCGGCGCAATTGTGTTCCGCACCAATTTTTGCGCCATGGGATCGATCTCCGACATCGTTTCGTTCGGCGACTACCGCCGGTTTCGCGCTTGGCTGCTGGCGGGCGCGACCGCAATCATCGGCGCCCAGTGGCTGCAATTCGCCGGCGTCGTCGACCTGTCGAAATCGATGTACCTCGCGCCAAGCCTCAATTGGGTTGGCAACCTTGCCGGTGGCGCACTGTTCGGCTTCGGCATGGTGTTTGCCGGTGGTTGCGCCAGCCGCAATCTCGCCCGCGCCGGTGGAGGCGATGTCCGCTCCTTGATGACGCTCGTGGTTTTGGGGATATCAGCCTACATCGCCATGACTGGAATTCTCGGGCCGTTACGCGCAGCACTCGAGCAGGCAACCGCACTCCCCCTCGGCACGGCGAGCCAAAGCCTGAGTGACCTCGGCGCGCGGCTGTTCAACGCGAGACCCGGTGCCGCCATCCCGATCACGACGGCTGCCGTCAGCGGCATCATCCTGGCGTTCTGTTTCATGGACCCGAAGTTTCGCGGGTCCTGGCCGCACATCGCATCTGGCGTCGGAGTCGGCCTTTGCATCGTCGCCGGATGGGCGCTGACCGGCCTGACCTTCGACGAGTTGGCCGATAAGCCGGTCGCACCGGTATCGCTGACCTTCGTTCGCCCGTCCGGCGATACGCTGGAGTGGCTGCAGCGATCGACCGCGCTGGGACTGCCGGGCTTCGCCGTCGCATCGGTGTTCGGCACGATTTTCGGCGCGTTCGTGATGGCGATCGGCAGCGGCCAATTCCGCATCGCGACCTTCTCCGACAAGAATGACACGCTGCGCAACTTGGGTGGCGCGGTACTGATGGGGATCGGCGGCATCATGGCGCTCGGCTGCACCATCGGTCAGGGCATCACCGGCGTGTCGACGCTCGCCGCGGGCTCGTTCCTGACGCTCGCCGGATTGATCGGCGGCGGCATCGTTGGCGTCCGGACGCTCGAAAAGCTGTTGATGCGCGAAGCCTGATCACGCGCATAGCTGCTAGCGCACTGCGCCATCCCGGCCGCGACAGCATGATTGCGTTGTGCCGCTCATCTGTTCGAGTTCGCCAGCATTTCGTTTCACTTTTGTTCTTGCCTGTGTATTCTGTGGGTAGGCCGCTTGGCTTGATAATCGAATCGGGGGAAGACACATCAATGTCAGGATTTTCCCTCGAATTGTGTGCTGGTGCGGGCGGTCAAGCATTAGGGCTCGAGCGCGCAGGTTTTGACCATGCGGGCGTCGTCGAGATCGACCCGCACGCCTGCAACACACTGCGCTTGAATAGGCCGGAGTGGCAAGTTTACGAGCAAGACTTGAATACCTTCGATGCCCGGTTATTCAAGGGGGTGGAGCTTGTCGCGGGCGGCTTTCCTTGCCCGCCGTTTTCGATTGCCGGTAAGCAGCGTGGCGCCGATGACGAGCGGGACCTTTTCCCAGCCGGACTACGGGTCGTGGATGAAGTGCGTCCCAAGGCCGTGATGATCGAGAATGTGCGCGGCATTCTCGCGCCTGCGTTTGAGCCTTATCGTGAGAGCATAACATCGCGGCTTGGTTCGATGGGGTATGTTACCCAATGGCGGCTATTCAATGCGGCCGATTTCGGTGTCTCCCAGTTGCGGCCCCGCGTAGTGATTGTGGCGATCAAAAAGCAATACGCGGCGGAGTTCACATGGCCCGAGGCGCGGCGCTCGCCGCCGACCGTTGGCCATTTGTTGCACGACCTGATGGCTGTGCGCGGCTGGAAGGGCGTCGATGCTTGGCGCGAAAAGGCAAACGCTATTGCGCCAACTGTCGTTGGAGGCTCGAAAAAGCACGGGGGACCTGACCTAGGTCCAACG
>JANOOW010000149.1:0-11014 GCA_031421555.1 Hyphomicrobiaceae bacterium
TGCCGGAGTTCGTCAAGAAGGCGAAGGACAAGACCTCCGGTTTCCGCCTGATGGGCTTTGGCCATCGCGTTTACAAGAACTATGATCCGCGCGCCAAGGTCATGCAGAAGACCTCGCACGAGGTGCTCGATGCGCTCGGCGTGCGCGACGAGCCGCTGCTGAAGGTGGCGATGGAACTCGAGCGCATCGCACTGCAGGATGACTATTTCATCGAGAAGAAGTTGTACCCGAATATCGATTTCTATTCGGGCATTACGCTGCGCGCGATGGGCTTCCCGAAGTCGATGTTCACGGTGCTGTTCGCGGTTGCCCGCACGGTCGGGTGGATCGCGCAGTGGAAAGAGATGATCGAGGACCCGGAACAGAAGATCGGCCGTCCGCGTCAGCTCTACATCGGCAATACCGAACGCCACTACACGCCGGTCGATCGCCGCGTATAATTCACCTCCTTCATTATGAAGCCTGAGGGCCAGGAGCAATCCTGGCCCTTTTGCTCTATAGACGTGACATCCACTTTTTCGACGAGACACAGTGATGCCCGCCTCTGCTCTGATGAATGTCATGGTTGCCGCCGTCCGCAAGGCGGGCCGTGGTCTCGCGCGTGATTTCGGCGAGGTGGCGCAATTGCAGGTGTCGATCAAGGGCCCGGCGAACTTCGTCACCAAGGCCGACCTCAAGGCCGAAGAAACGCTTTACCAGGAGTTGTCGAAGGCGCGGAACGGCTATTGCTTCCTGATGGAGGAGTCCGGGGCTATCGACGGCGCCGACAAGAGCCACCGCTGGATCATCGACCCGCTCGACGGCACGACGAACTTCCTGCATTCGATCCCGCTGTTTTGCATTTCGGTCGCGCTCGAACGGGACGGGCAGCTGGTTGCCGGCGTGATCTTCAACCCGATCACCGACGAGCTTTACACCGCGGAGAAAGGCAAGGGCGCGTTCCTCAACGATCGCCGCCTACGCGTGGCCGCACGCACGACGCTCGCCGACTGCGTGGTGGCGACCGGCATCCCGCATCGCGGCCGCGACAACCATCCGCGCTACCTGCGCGAGGCGGAGGTGATCTTGAAGGAAGTCTCGGGCATGCGGCGCACCGGCGCCGCCGCTCTCGACCTCGCCTGGACGGCTGCAGGCCGCTTCGATGGCTACTGGGAATACGGCATCAAGCCTTGGGACATCGCGGCTGGCATCTTGCTCACGCGCGAGGCAGGCGGCTTCGTCACCGATATGGACGGCGGCACCGACATGCTGGCCAAGGGTCACATCATCGCTGGCAACGACAAGATCCGCAAAGCGCTGCTTACCCACATCCAGACCGCCGCGACCAAGCGATAGTGTTGCCCATCCTCGCCCGTCATCCCGGACGAACGCAGGCGTTGGCCGGAGTTCGATCCGGGATCCAGCACAAGAGCTGGCGAAGCCTCCAAATCTAGAAATTGCGGAGCCTACGGCACATTGTTCGCTGGGTCCCGGATCGGCACGCCCGGCTGAAGCGCCGTGCTACGCCGTCCGGGATGACGGTGGGTTGTGGTTTGGCGGGCCTAACTTGATGACTTGCTCGTCTGCGCCCGGCGCAACTGGGCTTCACGGCGGGTAATGTAGAACGCCGACGCGAAGATGATCACGGCACCGACGAGCGTCCAAATGTCGATCGTCTCGCCGAATGCCAGATAGCCGATCACGACCGCGAACGGTAGCCGCGAAAACTCGAACGTGAACACCAGCGACGCGTCGGTCGAGGCAAAGCCGCGCATCAGCGATACGTGCCCGATGATCGCGCAGAGCCCCATGCCGAAGAGATAGGGCCACAGGCTCAACAACGGCCACTGCCATACGAACAGTGCCGGGATCAGCGAAAACGGCGTCATCAGCATCGTCGATATGAAGACGATCCGGTCGGCATCGTCGGTCGCGGTCATCTGTTTCAGCAGCGGGCCGATGACGCCAGCCGATAGCGCCGAGAACAGCGCCAGCGCTTGGCCGAGCCCAAAACTCGTCGAGCCCGGCCGCAGGATGATCATGGCGCCGATAAAACCGACGCCGAGCGCGGTCCATCGCCTGCCGCGCACCACTTCGCCGAGAAACAGCGCCGCGCATAACGTGGCGAACAAGGGGCCGAGAAAGCTGATCGCGGTCAACTCGGCGATCGGGATGAGGCTCAGCGAATAGAACCACGTCATCATCGAGATGAGCGCGATGCCGACGCGAAAGCCGTACATCTTGAACTGCGTCGAATAAGCGATCGACGGCCCGCGAACCGCCAGTAGCGGTAGCAGAAACAGGAAACAGAAAGCGTTGCGCAGGAAAATGATCTGCAGCGGATCGATGCCCGCGCGCGAGGCGTACTTCGCGAATGCAGCCAGGCCTGCGAAGGAAATCATCGCTAGCGTCACCCAAAAGAAACCGGCGATCGGGTTGCTCTGCTGGCCGCTCGCGCCGCTATTCTTGAGTGTTGCCGCTATAGTCGCGAGCGATCGATGCTCGTGCGTGGCCAAATTCGCCCCCTTGCATTCGGTCTCGGCAACTTGCCGCCAAACCGCCGGCGATGACAAGGCATGCCAGTTATGCACGCCAACGACTTGGGGATGAAGCGCGCCGCTTGCGCCAATCGCGGCCCTGTCACACTGTGCCGGGAACACTTGATGATCGAGGCGATGATGACGACGGGTAAATCTGATCGCGGAACACGGGCGGGCGCCATAACGTGTGCGCGAACCTACGTCACCGATGGCACATTCGAGACGGAACTCGCCCGCCGTGTCGCGTATCGCACCGAGAGCCAGGCCCTGCCCGGTTCACTCCCGCATCTGACCGCGTATCTCACCGATGAGATCGGTCCGGCGTTCGAGGCGCTGGGCTTCACGTACAAGCTGTACACCAATCCAGTGAGCGGTCAGGGGCCGGTACTCCTTGCAACGCGCATCGAAGATCCGGCGTACAAGACCATGCTCGGCTATGGCCACGGCGATGTCATCCGCGGACAGGATGCGTTGTGGACCAAGGGCGCCGGACCCTGGGTCACGCAACGCGATGGCGACCGGCTGTACGGCCGCGGCACCGCCGACAACAAGGGTCAGCACACAATCAACATGGCGGCACTCCGGTGCGTGTTGGACGAGCGCGGCGGGCGTCTCGGGTTCAACGTCAAGATGATCATCGAGATGGCGGAGGAGACCGGTTCGGCCGGACTGCACGATGTGATCCGCGCCAACAAAAGCGATTTCGCCGCCGACGTCTTCATCGCCTCCGACGGTCCGCGCGCGCAGGCCGACCGGCCGACGATCGTGCTCGGCAACCGCGGCGGCGCATTGTTCGATCTCGTGTGCGATCTGCGCCAGGGCGGCCATCACTCGGGCAACTGGGGCGGCTTGCTCGCCGACCCCGGATTGATCCTCGCGCATGCGCTGGCAACGATCACCGGACCCACCGGCGAGATCAAGATCCCGGAGTGGCGGCCACCGGCCATTGCGGCCAACATCAAGGCGGCACTGGCCGACGTGACGATCGACGGTGGCGCCGGCGGTCCCGCTGTCGATCCTTGGTGGGGCGAGCCAGGCTTGACCGGCCCGGAAAAGGTCTACGCCTGGAACTCGTTTGCCGTGCTGGCGATGAAGTCCGGCATTCCGGAAGCGCCGGTCAACGCCATTGCGCCGGTCGCTCGCGCGCGCTGCCAGCTGCGCTTTGTCGTCGGCACCGATGAAGACACGATTCTTCCCAGCCTGCGCCGTCACCTCGATGCGCATGGGTTCGAGCGCGTGACGATCGAACAACCGGCCGAGAGCGGTCGCTTTCATGCCACCCGCACCGACCCCGACGATCCGTGGGCGCTATGGGTGCGCAAGTCGTTCGAGGCCACGATCGGAAAATCGAATGCGGCGAAGCCTGCAATCATTCCCAGCACCGGTGGCGGAGTGCCGAACGATGCGTTCCAGCATATCCTCGGTCTTCCGACGATTTGGATCCCGCACTCATATGCCGGTTGCTCGCAACATGCGCCCGACGAGCATGTCCTGATGTCGGTGTCGCAATCGGCCGCAGAACTCATGGCCGGCGTCTATTGGGATTTGGGATCAGGCAAAACGCCGTAATCGCGCACTTAGAGGTAGCGCTTTTCATGAAGCTTCAATGATGTTCGCCGCAGAACCTCCGGAGTAGATTGTGATGTAAAACTGTGGTATTTTTTCCAATGAACCGAGATGAAGCCATTGCGATCATCACCGCCACCTTGCCGGAACTCGACGACGTGCAGGCGGCTGAGTTAGCCGAAATCGCCCAGGCTCTTAAGCGACCGGCTTCCGCCCTGTTGTTCTCTGACGAAGACCGGGCGGGGATTCTGCGCGGCCGCAAGGACTTCCTTGAGGGGCGCACATATTCAAGCGCTCAGGCACGTGCCGTGACCGCGACGTTTCTGACCAAGTTGCGTGACGTGGCCGCAAAGGCGTGAGGCAGGTCCGCTATTCCATTAGTTTCGTAGATCAATTGAATGCACTCTTGGCCCAAGGTCAGGCGAAATTCGGCTCCCGCCTCGTGGACGAAAAGCGCGATTTGATTTTCGACACTATCGATTTTTACCTTGCTTCCTACCCAAAGAAAGCACGCGACCAGGAACTCGACCTCTGCAGTCACGCTATCACCGGCACCCCGTTCGTGGTGTTTTACGAGTTCGATGATAACGAGTTGCGCGTGTTTTTCATCGCGCATAGCCGAGCCGACCGGTTGCGAATCGATAGGACTTCTGTGGTGTGGTAGGGCTAACTTCCTATTCACCGGAAACCACACCCATGACCGAACCTTGCGATCTATCCGCCGTCACCGCGCGCCGCCTGATTGGCGCCAAGCGTTTGTCGCCCGTCGAACTGCTCGAAAGCTGCCTGAAGCGGATCGAGGCGACCAACAAGACGTACAACGCGATCGTCGCGATGGACGAAAAGGCGGCGCGCAAGAACGCCAAGCAAGCCGAAGCGCAAGTCATGCGAGGCGACGAGTTGGGGCTCCTGCACGGCCTGCCGCTCGGCGTGAAGGATTTGCAGGCAACCGCCGGGCTACGCACCACGTGGGGTTCGCTACTCTACAAAGACCATGTGCCGAAGGAGGACGATGCGAACATCGCCCAGGTGCGCAGTCACGGCCCGGTCATCGTGGGCAAGACCAACACGCCGGAGTTCGGCGCTGGCGCCAACACCCGCAACCGCGTCTACGGCGTGACCGGCAACCCGTTCGACGCGGAGAAGACGTGTGCCGGTTCATCGGGCGGCTCGGCGGTGGCGCTCGCGCTGGGGCAGGTGACACTCGCGACGGGATCCGACTACGGCGGATCGTTGCGCACGCCAGCGGCATTCTGCGGGGTGACGGGTTTCCGGCCATCACCGGGCATCGTGCCGTCGCCCGAGCGGGCGATCGGGCTGTCACCGTTTCCCGTTACCGGCCCGATGGGCCGTTCGGTGGCGGACGCACATCTATTGCTGAAGGCGCAGATGGGCGTCGATCCGCGCGACCCTTATTCGTCGGACAATGCGACGCGCATCCCCGAGACGCTGGCTGGCATCGACCTCGGCGGCATTGTCGCCGCGATCTCGACCGATCTTGGCTGCTGCCCGGTCGACGAGGGTATCGCCCGCACATTTCAATCGAAGGTGAAAACTTTCAGCGGTGTCTTCGCGGAGGCGCAGTACCGTGATCCCGATCTCACCGGCGTGCACGAAGTGTTCGAAACCCATCGCGGGATCTACTTCGTCGGCGCACACGGCGAGCGCTTGTCGAAGCATCGCGACCTGCTTGATCGTAACGTCATCGACAACACCGAGCGCGGCTTGAAGATCACCGCTTCGGAAGTCGCCAAGGCCGGTGTCGAGCAGACCAAACTTTATAAGCAGTTCCTGGCGATGTTCGACGAGGTCGATGTATTGATCTGCCCGGCGGCGTCCGTTTCGCCATTCCCGCATAGCCAGCTGTTTATCGACGAGATCAACGGCGAGAAGATGCCGACCTACATGCGGTGGCTGGCGCTCAGCTACGCGCTGACGACCGTGCTTCCTGCATCTGCCGTCATCCCCTGTGGGCTCGACGCCCACGGCATGCCCTTCGGCATTCAAGTATGCGGCCCGAACGGTTCGGACGCGTTGATCCTGGAAGTGGCGCACGCGCTCGAGCAGATCTTGGCGGACAACCCCGAGACGCGACGTCCGGTCCCTGGTTCGGCCAAGCACTGAGGTGTAGACGGTATCGATGACGGCGCTGCCATTCCAGAACTGGCTTTATCCGACAGAGGCTGGTCTCTACTGCGAACCGGGCGGGTTCTACATCGATCCGCACCGGCCGGTGTCGCGCGCGGTGATTACGCACGGCCATTCCGATCACGCGCGGCCGGGGCACGATAGCGTATTGGCGACCGCCGGGACGGTCGCGATCATGCAGACGCGCCTGGGGCTGGAGTGCGCCCGCACATTGCAGGCGGAGCCGTTAGGGCAGGTGATCCGCATCGGCGATGTCGATGTCTCGCTGCATCCGGCCGGGCACGTCCTGGGTAGCGCGCAAGTCAAGCTCGTCTACCAAGGCCGCACTGCTGTGATCTCCGGCGATTACAAGCGCCGCCCGGACCCGACGTGCCGGCCGTTCGAGGTGATCGCGTGCGACTTGTTCGTCACCGAAGCGACGTTCGGCCTGCCGGTGTTCCGCCACGAGCCCGACGATCGGGAAATTGGCCGCTTGCTAGCCTCGCAGGCAGCCTTCCCGGAACGCACGCATCTGGTCGGCGTTTATGGTCTCGGCAAATGCCAGCGGCTGATCATGCTGCTGCGCAACGCGGGATACGACCGTCCGATCTGGCTGCACGGCGCGATGAAAAACGTGTGCGATCTCTATCGTAAACTGGGCATCGCGCTCGGCGAGCTACCGCTTGTGGCGGATGCAAAGACGAGCCTCGCGGGGGAGATCGTGCTGTGCCCGCCGTCCGCATTGCGCGATCGCTGGTCACGCCGGCTGGCCGATCCGGTGACGGGTTTTGCCTCCGGCTGGATGCGTGTGCGCGGGCGTGCCCGTCAACGCGGCGTCGAACTGCCGCTGATTATTTCCGATCACGCCGACTGGCCGGAGTTGATCCAGACCATCGAGGATACCGGCGCGGAGGAAATCTGGGTCACGCACGGCCGCGAGGAAGCGCTGGTTCATCAGATCGGCTTGATGGGTCTGCGCGGCCGTGCACTTGCGCTTGTCGGCCGCGAGGACGAGGAGGACTAGCGATGGAGCATTTCGCAGACCTCCTGGACCGTCTTGTCTACACGCCCGGGCGCAACGCCAAACTGCGCCTGATGACGGATTACTTCCGCACCACGCCGGATCCGGATCGCGGCTGGGCGTTGGCAGCCCTCACCGATGGCTTGCCGTTTTCGTTCCCGGTGCGCCGCACGCTCGCCGACCTCATGGCAAAGCGCCTCGACCCCGAATTGTTTCGCCTGTCGCGCGACTACGTCGGAGATACGGCGGAGACGGTTGCGCTGGTATGGCCCGAGCCGTCGTCGCCAGCGGAGCCGCCACGCTTGGCCGACGTCGTCGCCGAACTCGTGCTGATCGACAAGCGCATGCTCGGCATCCGCATCGAAAACTGGCTCGACCGGTTGGACGCGACCGGCCGCTGGGCGTTGTTGAAGCTGTTGACCGGCGCACCGCGCGTCGGCGTCTCGGGACGTCTCGCCAAAACCGCGATCGCCACTATGGGTGATCGTGACGTCGACGAGGTGGAGGAGATCTGGCACGGGCTGGCGCCGCCCTACACGTCACTGTTCGCATGGCTCGATGGCATCGCCGCCAAACCGGACATGACCGGCGCGCCGGTGTTTCGCCCCTTGATGCTGTCCCATCCGCTGGAGGCTGCCGACCTCGCCGCGCTCGACGTCGGCGCGTATTCCGCCGAATGGAAGTGGGATGGCATCCGCGTGCAGGTTGCAGCCGGCCGTGGCGAAACCCGGCTCTACTCGCGCACCGGCGATGACATCGGCCGCAGCTTTCCCGATATCATCGGTCACGTAAATTTCGAGGGCGTGCTCGATGGCGAATTGCTGGTCAAGCGCGGTAACGACATCGCCCCGTTCAACGATCTGCAGCAACGCCTGAACCGGCAAGTGGTGTCGAAAAAGATGCTGACCGAGTTTCCAGCGCACATCCGGCTCTACGATGCACTACTGCTTGGCGACGAAGATCTGCGCGCATTGCCGCTCGTGCAGCGCCGCTTGCGGCTGGAAGCCTGGTACATCAAGACGAAGCCAGCGCACATGGACTTGTCGGACGCGATCGCGGTTTCGACGACAGAAGAGTTGCAAGAGTTGTGGCGTACCACGCGGGGCATCGGCATCGAGGGCCTGATGCTGAAGCGGCGCGAAAGCCCGTATCTTGCCGGACGTCCCAAGGGGCACTGGTGGAAGTGGAAACGTTCGGCGCTGACCGTTGACCTTGTGCTGATGTACGCGCAGCGTGGATCGGGCAAACGCTCGTCTTATCACTCCGACTACACCTTCGGCGCATGGCGTGTACGTGACGATGGTGCCCGCGAACTGGTGCCCGTGGGTAAGGCGTACTCTGGCTATACCGATGCCGAGCTATTGGAGATCGACCGCTGGGTGCGCAACCACACCATCGACCGGTTCGGGCCCGTGCGCTCGGTGACACCAGAACTCGTGATGGAGATCGCCTTCGACGCAGTGCAACGATCCAGCCGGCACAAGTCGGGGGTCGCCATGCGGTTTCCCAGAATACACCGGATCAGGTGGGACAAACCCGCAGACGAAGCCGATAATCTAAGCACGCTGGAGGCACTGATCGAGAGCGGCTTACGAACATAGAGGGCCAAAAACAGGACGCGATAGTTACTCCAAGGTTGAAATTGCTTGATGCCGCTTTACAGAAGCCAGAAAGATCGGGTCGATTCTAGATGATGGGCTCGATGGCTTTTCGTTTTCTCCTGTGGCTAGTGGGGCTCGGCGCGTGGGTTGGTCCAGCGTCAGGCTCCAACCCATTGCGCCTCGTCGAGGAGGATCTCGCACAGCGTTACGATCGCGTCCGCCACTGTGGCCCTGGCGAACTGGCGCAACGTCTTCTACAACCGGCGCCCGTCGTCTTGTTCGATACGCGCTCGGCGCAAGAGTTCGAGATCAGTCACATACCGGGCGCCATCCGTGTCGACCCAGGCATCCCGGCCGGTGAGTTTCGCCGCAGCTTTGGCGATCTCGCAGCGGGTCGTGATGTCGTCTTCTACTGTTCGGTCGGTGTCCGCAGCACGGCGCTCACGCAGCGGCTGCAAAATGCTGCCTGTGTGATTGGCGCGAAGTCGGTCTGTAACCTCAGTGGCGGACTGTTCCGCTGGCATAATGAAGGACGGGCTTTGGTCAGTCACGGTAGATCGGCGAAAACCGTCCACCCCTTCGATGACTATTGGGCTCGTTTTCTGAGGCCAGCGGCCTAGCTATAGAGGTATGTGTGGCAAAGCCCCGGATAGGTAGGTATAAGCCGCAACCGTCTGCATGTAAGTTCAACCACTTATCGCCGCCCCAGGTAGTTTCCTAGGTACCTCTCGACATTTCGTTCTCTTAATGTTCTTTCAGAGGGGTGAATTATGGATATGAAGGCTGAAATCGACGATCTCAAGCGCCGGGTGGGCGATCTGGAAGGCGCGGTAAACGTTCTCACGGGGCAATTTGGCAAGATTCACCCGGAAATCCTGGCGATCAAACGCGAGTACGCCGAGGGTTTCGAACGGATCAACAAAGATACAGCGAGTGTCATTGCCCGGGTCGACACGCTCAACACCCAGGTCTGGAGCTTGCGCGATGATCTGCCGGCAATGCTCCGCGAGGCGGTGGGCAGCATCAATGCCCGCTTCGACCGTAATTGAACCGGGCTCACATGCCGCGGCAGCGGTGATATTTCGCCCACCAGGACGGGCTTTGCGTATTGATCGCATAGCGCTTGATCCAGCCACAATGAACGCTGCCGCTGACCGGCTTCAAGACGCGGCCGCAGCCGTACAGATCGATCGGCGGAGCATAGAACGTTCTATAGTAGGCGGGGGATAGTACGCGGGCGGCACCAATGCAAAGCCGCGCTTTTCGGAGCGGTGGAATCGCCAGCCTCGACCGGATGCGAGTTCAAGCATGCTGTAGAGCCAACGAGCGGGCTGTTAGAGTACGAACTTTGGAGGAGAATGCCGACATGTCGCTGCATTTCGAACGTTTGGGCACGGGCCGGCCGCTGCTGATGGTCCATGGGCTGGGGGCCAATCTGCGCACCTGGGACCCGCTCTTGACCGCATTGCGCGGCTCGCGAGAACTGATATTGGTTGACCTACCGGGACATGGCAGGTCGACCCCGCTTGCAGGCCCGCAGACGGTCGAGGCTTATGCGGACGCCCTCACCAGCTTTGTGCAGTCGCAAGGCTTGGGGACAGCGGACCTTGTCGGCAGTTCGGTGGGGGGGCGGCTGGTGCTAGAGCTGGCGCGGCGGGGCATCGGTCGGCACTGCGTGGCGCTCGATCCCGGCGGTTTCTGGCGCGGATGGGAGACGCGCTGGTTTCACTGGACGCTCGCGGCATCGATTCGCTTGGTGCGGTTGCTGCGGCCCTTCCACCCCGGCCTGTCACGTCACGCCTTTACCCGCACGCTGCTGCTGGCCCAGCTGTCGGCCCGTCCGTGGCTGCTGCCATCGCACCTTGTCGAGGGCGAGTTGCAAAGCTTGGCGGCCACGCCGGTGTTCGACGCCATGCTGCGTGAACTGGCCCGCGGTCCGCTGCAGCAGGGCTCGGCTCTGACTCCCGGCCAGGTCATCATCGGCTGGGGCCGCCATGACCGCCTGCTGCTGCCGCGCCAGGCCGCACGTGCCCAGGCAGCCTTCCCGTCGGCCCGGCTGCACTGGTTCGAGCGCAGCGGCCACTTCCCGCATTGGGACCAACCCGCCGAGACGGCGCGCGTGATCCTTGAGACGGGCGGCGGGGACGCCGCTTGAAAGCCAGTTCGCTCCAAGATCTGCA
>JANOOW010000150.1:0-1559 GCA_031421555.1 Hyphomicrobiaceae bacterium
CCGCGAACCTCGGGCTGAATGTACCTTGGATCAAGCTGATAGGCACTGCCAAGCAGCGGCGGCAGCTGCTCCGGGCGAGCGGCTTCGCCAGCGCCACGCTGCGGCCAGCCTGGAGCGTTACGTTTCAGCATGACGAGACCCGATTGTTCGCGGTTCATTTCAAGAAGTGTTTGCAGCAGATCGTCGACGCTGACCGGCTCGCGCCGCGCTTCGGCTGCGCTAGCGGCGGTATGCAAGGCATCTGCCAAGTCCTGCGATCGCCGCGGGGCCGGGCGTTCGGCGGCGTAGATGATCGGTGCCTCGGCAGCGATCAGGCTTGCCGTGTCGTGCCGCAGCCCGGTGACATCGATGCCCTGCGCCGCCATCACCGCAACGGCAGCGTCGGTGCGCGTCATCGCGTTGAGCAGGTGTTCGAGACGAACTTCCGGCGCGCGGTACGCCAAGGCCAAGTCATAGGCGTGATTGCAGCAAGCCAGCACCGCATCATCGACATAGAGCGCGGCTGGGCTGTCGAAATCAGTGGTGTCCAGGGGCATTTGCCTCGACCGGGAACCGCTTCGATTACTGCCGGCCCGCGCAGGTTGCCCGGTGCGTAAATCCAGGTCTTTGCCTCGATAGCTCATCGTGAAGTCCTCCGCCTGGCGGCTGTGGGAACAGCCACCATCAAATCTTTCAAAACGGGCGAACAGAGTGGGCAGCCCCCAACCGTGCACGTCTAAAACTGCATCAACTTTTGTCGAGCCTAAGGCAAATCGCACGAAAAAGCCGGTGAAAGCGCGAATCGCTCTGCTGACTCATGGGAATACAAGGCGCGAAACAGGTTAATCGAGTTCAAAGAAGGCGGGCAGCGCTAGCCGGACGCTGCAGATCTGCGCCCTCTTTCCGGACATCGTTGATCCGCGGTTCGATCTCGATCACCTCCAGCAGGTCATCACTGGCCGGGTGCAACATATCGAGGGCCGCCTTGACATCGACGCGACGGCAATCGAGCCAGGCTTCGAACTGACCAGGGTCCAGAATTGCCGGCATGCGGTCATGGATCGTCCCGAGGGTCGCGTTGGCGGTAACCGTCAGAATAGCCATTGTGTCGACTTCGCTGCCGTCGGCGCCGAGCCAGCTTTCACGCAACGCGGCAAATGCCATGGGCCCACCACCTCTTGGACGGATCAGATGTGGCCGCTTGGCGCCGGCCCTGCCGGTCCATTCGTAGAAACCGTCGGCGGGCACCAGACAACGCTTGTGCCGCAGTGCGCCCTTGAAGGACGGCTTTTCGTGCACGGTCTCGGCGCGCGCGTTGATCAACATCGCGAATGTGCGCGGATCCTTGACCCACGGCGGTATCAGCCCCCACCGCACCAAGTCGAACGTACGCACCCCGTTGGCATCCAGACCGACGATGCCGACGGGCTGCGCCGGTGCGATATTGTAGCGCGGCGGAAACTCGTGCCGGTTCTGATAGCGGAAATAAGATCGCACGGCCTCGTGGGGCGAGGTTAGACTATAACGCGAACACACGGCGGTATCTCCCGGCTCCTTGCAATGCTCAGGCGTCCTCAACA
>JANOOW010000151.1:0-9898 GCA_031421555.1 Hyphomicrobiaceae bacterium
GCGCGACGATCGAGGCCAGGGAAAACGTGCACAACTCCGGCCGGTCCGGAACGTTGACCGGTACGCCGAGCGCGCGCGCGATCGCAGACACGCGCGAATCTTCGTTCAGATCACCCGTCGCCGAGATGACAAGCGGCCGGCCTTTGATGGCTGCCGCGTCAGGGCAAGCAGCCACGATCTCGATCTGGCCGGCGTCGAGCAGGATCTGCAGCTCTGCCGTCACGATATCGGTGGCAATCGATACTCTAGAAGCACGCTTCAAGAGCAGGCGCGCTTTGATCACGGCCAATGCGGTATTGCCGGCGACGAGTGGCGGCACCACGTCGAAGTTCAGAAAAACTGGAAAGCTCGTCATGACTATCCCGCCACCCAGTTGGTTTGCGGGATCAAACTGTCCGGTTGCAACTCGACTTCGAGGCCATCGAGTTCGTCGGTCATCATGAGTTGGCAAGCGAGGCGCGAATTTTCATCTGCGCCCGGGATCTCGTCGAGCTTTGCCAGTTCCTCATCCGATGGAGGCGGCAGGAGATGTTGCCAGCTCTGTGGGATGCGCACGTGACAGGTCGCGCAGACGCAGGCGCCGCCGCATTCGGCCCTGATCGGCAAGCCGTACATCCGCATCAATTCCATGATGCGATAGCCGGCTGCCGCCTCCGGCTCGAACCGGCCTCCGTCGGTGAGGCTTACCTGCAACTTGAGGAAGGTATTCGAGGCGGAGCCAGTATCTGAGGGGGCTGTATGCGGCATTGCACAATCTCCTGAAGGACAAACGATGGATATCGAAAAATTATTCTAATTCATAGGGGGTATGGTCGAATAAGACGAAAAATTTTCATTACAACCTGACCGATAGATGAGATTTCCATCCAATGTGATGCGCGGCGTCGAGGCCGCGTGGTTTAGACCCGGAAAAACGGAAAACCGTTCCAATTCAACCTTTCCTAACTTGGTTTCAGTACTGTTGCGCAGACGCGCTTATGGCAAGGTTGAGCATTCTAAGTATCTGATTTTTGCCACATTTCGACTCCATCCCTGACTCACGGGGGAGAGCGATCAGCGTGCGTGCGCCTCTCAAAAATGGAGTCTTGAAAATGCAATTCAGTCTTAAACTTGCGTCGTTGGTGGCAGGGGCCGCGATGCTCGCTACATCGGCAGGTGCCGCGGATCTCGGCAGTCCATACCGCGGCGGTTCGATCAAGGATGGTCCGCCACCGATGGAATACCGGGCATTCAATTGGACCGGTCTCTATATCGGTGCCCAGATCGGCTACGGCTGGGGGAACACGACAGCTGAATCGGGGCCGCTCGGAGGTTTCAACCAGACGTACGACTACGACACCAACGGCGTAGTTGGCGGCGGACATCTGGGTTATAATTGGCAGGCACAAAACTTGGTGTTCGGCATCGAAACCGACATCGAAGCGTCCAGCCTCGGCGGTGGCGGTCGCGGGTCGCTCGGCTTCCAGCACGATACCGATGTCAGCTGGATGGGCTCGCTGCGTGGCCGTCTAGGCATCGCGTATGACCGCACGCTGTTCTATGCCACGGCCGGTTGGGCTTACGGCGATGTTCAAATCGACAAGGGCTTCGGATCGTACAGCGATGTTCGCTCCGGCTGGACAGCGGGCGCCGGCATCGAGCACGCCTTCAGCCAGAACATGACGATGCGTTTGGAGTATCGTTACACCGACCTCGGCTCGACCACAGCCACCAGCACCGCGCTCAACTCGATCGACAAGAGCGATGTGGACTTCCACGCGGTCCGCGCCGGTGTAAGCTTCAAATTCTGAAGCTTTTGTTCCTGCAATCGCGCGCATCGTAGAATGACTTAGTGTGCGATGGCTGCTAGTTTGAGAACCGAATTCTGTGCCTATGAGCTCAAGCAGCCGGCGTGATCGAGGGCGTCACGCTGCTGGTGCCAGCTCATGCGGGAGAGTTGGCGGGCCGTCATCGCAAGGTGGCGGCCCTCTTTCATTTCGACGCGATACCCCGGCACCTTCGCAGGCACCGGGGCCGTTTCTCGTCTTGGACGCTTGTTACTGGACGCTGACCAGGCCCTTCACGGCGTCGAAGGCATCTTGCGGCAGCACCTTCTTGGCGATCAGGTCGTCGACCGACTTGTAGGGACGGCCAGCGATGATCTGCTTGGCGCGGGCTTCACCGATCTTCGGCAATTTCTCCAGATCGCTCGCGCTGACCGTGTTGACGTTGATCAGCTTGGAAGCAACGGCTGGAGCCGCAACTTTCACCGGCGACGTAGCAGGCGCGGTCGTCGCCGTGGCAGGCTTTGCCTCAACCTTTGGAGCAACCGTGGCGACGGGGGCAGTCAGAGCGGCGGCGGGTGCTCCAACCTTCTGCATGGAATCCGGCGCGAGTACCGGCTTGGCTGGCACTTCGGCAGGCTTGGCAGCAGGTGTCGTGTTGGCGGCAGTGGCCGGTGCTTGCGAGGTCGACGGCTTCACGTCCTGTGCGAAGGCAGACGTGCCGAGCGCAAGGACGAGAGCAACAGCGGTCATCGTGGTCTTCATCTGAGCGGTATCCATTGTTCGAGCGCCCTTAGTGGTGCGCACAATGGGTATGCTGGCGTGCCGTGTTGCTGGTTTGGTGTTGCTGGGGTGATGTGGTGTCGCGCAGCTAAACATCACGTGACGATACCGTTCACGACCCATTCACCGATCGATCGAACACGGATCAAATCATACATCGGCCGACGGCTGATAATTTCCGCGCAAGGCGCCGAGCATGCCGGAAGGCCTCGTCATTCGCCGCTGCGGGAGGGAGTGTGGCGGTGCGGCGGACATCAAGGTCTTCCGGCAATCGATCCCAGCTCCAAACAATCACGTGCGGGGGGATTGCTCGGCCAGGATAAGACCGGGCGGCGGAAAAGCGGGGGTTTTCCGCCGCCCGGATTGATGCTGCGCCTCACAGCGCCGCATCAAATTCGATTGGCTTATGACGGCTGAGCGCGTGCGCATCATACTGCGGGGATGACCAGCGTTGCCGCTGGTCGAATACTGCTGCTGTATCGTCTATCCCCGTATCGTGTGCCCACCAACATAAAGCACCCGGTTTGTGGAGCTAATGTGGAACAACTGCGGCCGCTCTGTGTTGGCGACCCCTCGGGCGATCAACTAAACTAACCCATTGTTACGTTCGTTTGAGCCTAAGGCATCGCGCGTATCGGCATATGTCCGTAGGCAGAATTATCCTGTGCTGACGAAAGAGGCGTGTCGTTTCAGTTGAAGTGGTACGTCATACCCGCGCGAATTGTGGTCAACTCGCCATCGCCGCGCACGGAAATGCGCGAGAAGTTGAAGGCTTTCTCGCCAAACCCGTAATGCAGCCCCTCGATTCGCGCGCTGACGTTCGGTGAGAACTTGAATTCAACCCCTCCGCCCAGCACGTAGCCTTGGACGACCTCGCTGCCGCGTTCAGCAAACGCTGGCCGTGAGACCGCCAAATCGACATTGCCAACGGCGTACCCGCCGGTGGCATAAATCAGAGTGTTGCCGGCGGCGAACCCCACGCGCAGTCTCATGCTGGTGAGCCAGTGCTCGGAGGCATCGTACCGTTCGGGTCCAGCAAATGATCGCTGGCCTTGTGTAGACTTGGCGTTGCCGTCGAATTCGAAACCCACGACGATGTTGTCGACGTGTACATTGTAGCCGACGTGCAAACCGGCGGCGACACCGTAAAGGTCGATCTTTTCGTTTGTCGCGTCGCTGGAGCGAAGCGATCCGAATTCGCCTCCGGCGTGCCCACCTAGATATAACCCCTGCCAGATTGGTGGATGGTATATCGGCAGGGCTGGAGACTGGCTGTAATCGGGCGCGCGATGTGAGTTGTCGATCGTTCTGGTGTGAGACTGGCCATAGCCTTGTGCGGTCGCCGGGCTTGGCGCCAGTCCCGTCAACAGAATAACCGACACGATATTTAGCAAACAATGCCGCAGCTGCGGAACATAACGCATGTTTTTACCTTTACGCGAACGCGTATTACGCGAATTGCCAGCGATCAATTTTCACAGGATTGAACCCAAGTATCTATAGATGCTTGCAGTTAACAATCGTTTGCGAACAGAGGATCACACATGCTGCACGGCGAGGTCGTGAAGGTGGAAGCCTGCGAACTGCGGGTTGGCATGGAGAGATGGCCATGGGCGGTAGCGAATGCCGATGCGATCGCACTCAACTGGCAGCTCCAGCAAATCAAGAACCCGTCTTACTTCAACGGCGGTATCCAGATGCTCACCGGCTATCGCATCGCGGGCGGCCTGTTTCACGGAACGTTCGCCACAACCGATTTTGCGAGTTTTCTGCATTGGCGGGGCGAGCGCTATCCCGACGATAGCGTTCGCGATTGCTTTGGCTGTGCGATTCTGCGATCTGCCGAGGGGCATCTGCTTCTCGGACTACAGGCTGCCGGAAACTTGAACGCCGATCGCGCCTATTGTCCCGGTGGCTTCATCGACTGGGCCGACGTTCGCAACCGCGTCATCGATATCGACGGCAGTGTGATCCGCGAGATCGTCGAGGAAACCGGGCTCGATGTGTCCGGGTTGTTACGCACGCCCGGTTGCCTGATCATCGCCGCCGATGCCTCGATCGCGATCGGCATCGAGTATCGCTCCAAGCTATCGGCGGAACAGCTGCGAGCGCAAATCATGCAGCACATCGAAGGCCAGATTGCCCCCGAACTCGCCGACGTCCTGATCGTGCGGGAGCCGGCAGACATCCGGTCCCTCAAGACGACCGGCTACGTCACGCCTCTCGTCGGACATCTGTTCGGCCGTGACTTCCCCCTAGGGCGATAGGGGTATGGTCATTTGCGAGGCACATGACCTATCCGGGTCACGGTTCAGTTATGACAACGCGCCGCCGTCTTCGCATCTATCCATTTTACTCTTGGCGGATGGAGGTCATACTCGGCTGACGACGAGCGCTGGCTAACGAGTTGGATCAAGTCATGAAACTGAAATCTGCGCCGCTACCAGAACTTGATGCGATCAAGGTTGGCGTCATCGGTCTGGGTTACGTCGGTTTGCCGCTCGCCGTTTATCTAGCCCCGGTTTTTCCAGTTACCGGTTTTGACATAAACGAGGCAAGGGTTGCCGAATTGAAGTCCGGTCACGACCGCACAAGAGAACTGGATGCCGCTGAGCGCAAGTCGCTTCCGCAGGTTTCGCTCACCGCCAATGGCGCCGATCTGTCTGCGTGCAATGTATTCATCGTCACGGTTCCGACGCCGATAGACACCGCGCGGCGGCCTGATCTCACCGCGCTCGAGCATGCCAGTGCAACCGTCGGGCGCGCGATCAAGCCCGGTGGCATCGTGATCTACGAGTCGACCGTCTACCCGGGTGCGACGGAAGAGATATGCATCCCGATCGTCGAGCGTGTTTCCGGTTTGAAATTCAACGAGGACTTCTACGCGGGCTACAGCCCCGAGCGGGTAAATCCGGCGGACCCGAACCATCGGCTGCCGCAGGTCAAGAAGATCACCTCAGGTTCAACGCCGGAAGCCGCGGAGATGATCGACGCGCTCTATGCGCGCATCATCACCGCTGGCACGCACAAGGCCAGCTCCATCAGGATCGCGGAAGCCGCCAAGGTGATCGAGAATGTGCAACGTGACGTCAACATCGCGCTGACGAACGAGATGGCGTTGCTGTTCAAGCGCATGGGGCTCGAATCGCGCGAGGTATTCGAGGCGGCCGGTACGAAGTGGAACTTCCATGTATATCAGCCCGGCCTTGTCGGCGGCCACTGCATCGGCGTCGATCCGTACTACCTGACGCACAAGGCGCAAACGCTCGGCTTCCATCCGGAGATGATCCTGGCTGGCCGCCGCATCAACGACGGCATGGCTGCGATCGTTGCCCAGGACATCGTGAAATCGATGCTGCAGCGTAAGCTTCGGGCCGACGGCGCGCGCATTCTGATCGTTGGCTTCACATTCAAAGGCAATTGCCCGGACGTCCGCAACACCAAGGTCGCCGATCTCGTGTCGGAACTGCAGGCGTTCGGGCATGACGTTTCGGTGTACGACCCGCTGGCCGATGTAAAAGAGGTCGAGCACGAATACGGCGTGCGGCTCACCAGCGAGTTGCCGGCGGGCCCGTTCGATGCGGTGGTCCTCGCCATCAAGCACGATATCGTCGCTCGAATGCCGGAACAGAAGTTTCGCGAGTTGTTGGTTCCGGGAGGCTTGCTGTACGACATGAAGGCCGTGCTGCCGATCGCAGCGAGCGACGTTAGGCTCTAACGGCTTGCCCCGGCACTAGCGCTTCACTTCGACGAGCAGTCCGTTTTCGAGCCGCAGCGTGCGATGCATGCGGGCGGCGAGGTCCATGTTGTGGGTCGCGATCAGCGCTGCGACGCCGGTGGTCTCGATCAGCAGCACCAGCTCCTTGAACACGTGCTCGGCGGTCGATGGATCGAGGTTGCCGGTCGGCTCGTCGGCCAAAAGCAGCTTCGGTGCATTGGCAAGTGCGCGGCAGATCGCAGTTCGCTGTTGCTCGCCACCGGACAATTCGGCGGGCCGATGATCGAGGCGGGCTGCGAGACCAACGCCGCTCAGCAGTTCCGTTGCGCGCGCCTCGGCAGCCTTGCGCGAGCGGCCGCGGATCAGCTGCGGAATGACGACGTTTTCGAGCGCCGAGAACTCGGGCAACAATTGATGGAACTGGTAGACGAAACCCATCTCCAGCCGGCGCACGCGGGTGCGCTCGTCGTCGTTCATCCTGGCGCAATCGCGGCCCTGCACGATCACCTGTCCGGCATCGGGTGTCTCTAGCAATCCTGCCACGTGGAGCAACGTCGATTTGCCGGCGCCCGATGGCCCGACCAGCGCCACCGCCTCGCCGGGATAGAGCGCGGCCGTGGCGCCAGCGAGCACGCGGATCTCGCGCTCGCCCGAACCGAACGTGCGGCGCAAATCGCTCAACTTGAGGATCGGCTCGATGGCGGAATCTCTCATGCGCGGGCGGCCTTATTCATAGCGCAGCGCCTCCACCGGATCGAGCCGGGACGCGCGCCACGACGGATAGAGCGTTGCCAGCACCGACAACACGAGGGCCATGGCGACGATGCCGAGCGTCTCGCGCGGATTGATGTCGGCGGGCAGTTTGGTCAGATAGTACACGGTCGGGTCCATCAGCGTCGTGCTCGTCGCCCACTGCACGAACTGGCGGATCGCCTCGATATTCCAGCAGAACACCACTCCAAGAATGAAGCCGGCGATCGTGCCGACGATGCCGATCGAGGCACCGGTGATCAGGAATACGCGCATGATCGAGGCCTTTGTCGCCCCCATGGTGCGCAGGATCGCGATGTCGCGCCCTTTGTCCTTCACCAGCATCATCATGCCCGACACGATGTTGAGCGCCGCGACCAGGATGATCAGCGACAGGATGATGAACATCACCGTTCGTTCGACTTCGAGCACGGTGAAGAACGTCGCATTGCGCTGCCGCCAGTTGGTGATCGTCAGATCGCTGCCGCCGATCTTTTCGATCTCGGCCGCGTACTCGTCGACCCGGTCCCGGTCTTGGGCGATGATCTCCAGCACGTCGACTTGGTCGCCCTTGTTGAAATAGCGTTTGGCCTCGGCGAGCGGCATGAAGATCATCGTCCGGTCGTACTCGGACATACCCATCTCGAACAACGCGTTGATCTTGTACAGCTTCGAGCGCGGCGCGGTGCCGAACGGCGTTTGCGTTCCACGCGGCGAGATCAGGGTGATGCTGTCGCCGTATTTGACGCCAAGCGCCTGCGCCAATCGCGTGCCGATCGCGATACCGTCCTGTGCGTCGAAGCCATCGATCGTGCCTTGCAGAATGTTGTTGGCGACCAGCGGCAGCGACCGCATGCCTTCCTCGTTCATGCCGCGCACCAGGCCGCCAAGGCCAGCGATGTTCGACGAGACGAGCACTTGGCCCTCGATCAGCGGTACGGCGGTCTTGATGCCGGGCATTGCCTTGATCCGGGCGGCCAGCTGCTCGTAGTCGTCGAACGGCCCGGCCGAGGCGAGTTTGTAGACGACCAGATGTCCGTTCAAACCGAGGATCTTTTCGAACAGCTGATTGCGGAAACCGTTCATTACCGCCATCACGATAATCAGCGTCGCGACGCCGAGCAGAATGCCGACGAACGAAAATCCGGCGATCACCGAGATGAAGCCTTCCTTGCGTCGCGCACGCAAGTAGCGCAGCGCCAGCAGCCACTCAAAAGGCGCAAACGCGCGCGTATCGCGGGTGTCGCTAATTCTTGCCGCATCGACCGTCATTCAAAGATCCTTGCTGCCGTCTCATTCCGCATTTGACACCGCCCTCGTTGCCACTTGTCGTGGATGGCCGCCTCCGCGGCCATGACGAGATGGGAGTGGGTGTGCTGGCACCCCTTTTTCGGCAAGATCTAGCGCCGCTATTAGGGTCATGGACGAAGGCCCCGCTTGAGGGCAAGAAGTAGGAACACTATCGCACAGGTGATGCCCAGCAAGAGCGACGCGGCTGAAATCACCGCACCCAACATGATTAGCGGATCTAGGCCACGAAAGGCTTCTGGCCGCAACAGGTTGAGTGTAGCGGCTGGCGTATACCAATGCCGTCCCTACTGTAGCGCCACCGATCGAGAGCTTCGAAAAGAACCTTAGCGGTCCGGGACTCTGCAATTTCTCCGCCATTTTCTACCCCTCCTCGTCATGGCCGCGAAGGCGGCCATCGACGACAAGCCTCGATAAACTCAGTGCCGCCGCGAGCCCGCATCAGACGACGTTGCCACGTACCCCAACTATCTCCCCCTTCTCGTCATGGCCGCAGAGGCGGCCATCCACGACAAGCCTCGACGAACTCAGTGCCCACCGCGAAATCGCGCATCATCGACGGGCGAATTCTTGATGAAGCCGAACTCGGTATCGAACAGGTCGCTCCACTCAGGGTTCATGCTCTCGATCATGCGAATTTTCCAGGCGCGCTGCCATTTCTTTATCTGGCTCTCACGCTTGATTGCTTCGTCCATTGTCGGATGCCATTCGTAGTAGACGAGAATATGAACTGCGTACTTCTTGGTGAAACCCTCGAACAGGTCTTGCTTGTGTACACCGATGCGCTCGAACAGCTCGCTCGTCACACCGGTATAAAGAACGCCGTCCCGCCTGTTGGCGAGAATGTAGACGTATGGATCCTTTTCGCGGCCTTCCTTCATTTCTTACTGGCAGCACCCTTGTTTCCCGTTGTCGTGGATGGCCGCCTTCCCCGCAAGGGGACTTCCAAGTGGTCGCGCGGCCATGACGAGAAGGAGAGAGTACCCCAAACCTAAGCCAGCATGCGCTTTGCCTTTACTTCGGCGATTACTTTGTTCAGCGCGGCTTCCATCGGCAACGTTTCGCGTGCGCCGCCAGCGCGGGTCTTGATTTCGGCCTCGCCAGCCTTGACGCCCTTGGGTCCGACGATCAGCTGATACGGCAGGCCGATCAAATCCATGGTCGCGAATTTGCCGCCGGCCCGTTCGTCGGTGTCGTCGAGCAGCACTTCGATACCAGCCGATTCGAGTTTTTTGTAGAGATCGCCGGCCGCAGCATTGGTGTCCTTGTCGCCAGCCTTCAGGTTGATCAAGCCGACCTCGAACGGCGCCACCGGCACCGGCCAGACGATGCCGGCATCATCGTGACAGGCTTCGATGATCGCACCGGCAAGGCGCGATACGCCGACGCCATACGAACCCATCTGCACCGTGATCATTTGCCCGCCGGGGCCCTGCACCTTGCATCCCATCGGCTCGGAGTACTTGGTGCCGAAGAAGAAAATGTGGCCGACCTCGATGCCGCGCGCGGTTACCTGCTTGTCTTTCGGCACCTCGGCGTCGAACTTCACGGCATCGTGCTTCTCGTCGGTCGCCGC
>JANOOW010000152.1:0-1767 GCA_031421555.1 Hyphomicrobiaceae bacterium
CCGGCCTCGAGACGATCTCGCGCGGCACGATCTCGATCGGCGGCCGTGTCGTCAACGACGTCGAGCCGGCCGACCGTGACATCGCCATGGTGTTCCAGAATTACGCGCTGTACCCGCACATGAGCGTCTACGACAACATGGCTTACGGATTGCGCAATCGCGGCGTCGACAAGGCAACGATCGAGGCTCGCGTTGGGGAAGCTGCGCGCATGCTGGAGATCGGACCATTTCTCGACCGCAAGCCGCAGGCTTTGTCCGGCGGGCAGCGTCAGCGCGTGGCGATGGGACGTGCGGTGGTGCGCGAGCCACAAGCTTTCCTGTTCGACGAACCGCTCTCCAATCTGGACGCCAAACTGCGGGTGCAGATGCGGCTGGAGATCCGGCGTCTGCACAACCGGTTGAAGGCGACGTCGATCTTCGTCACGCATGATCAGGTGGAGGCGATGACGCTTGCCGATGTCGTGGTGGTGATGAGCGGCGGCCGCATCGAGCAGACCGGCACGCCCCTCGACGTCTACCGGAATCCTGCCTCGAAGTTTGTCGCGACGTTTATCGGGTCGCCAGCGATGAACTTGGTGCCGGGAAAAATCGTTGATGCTGGCGTGGTCGAGTGCGACGGCGGCGGGCGCTTCCCTTACGACCCGAAATTATTCGGCGGGGCGACAGGCCAAGCCGTCGATATCGGCATACGGCCAGAGGACATCACACTTGCTCCGGCTGGTGCAACGCACACCGCCGCGCTCAGTCGCGAGTTCGTCGAGGAACTTGGCGCAACGCGGCTGATCCACGGCCTCGCCGGAGGACGATCGGCCATGGTGATGTCCCTGCCCTCGGCGACAGCAGGTCTCGGCAACGACACTCTCACAGTCGCTGCGCCAGCGTCCGCCGTCCACCTGTTCGACCCCTCGACCGGCGCCACCATGCGACGGTTGCAAGCCTAGGCCTGCGCTTGCTGCAGCCGTTTCTTGTTACGCAGCAAATCGCCCTGTTTGGCAGCACCCTGACCGTGAGTGCTACCCGTTACGTTCCCGGACAGGCTTGTTTCAACCTGGGTTTCCACAATCACCGGCGGTCGCGGCAACAGACGGGCAGGCTCCACCGTCACAGGCCGTTTGCCGGTCACGGCGATCAAGCATTCAGCATACAAATCCAAAGCGTACGCGCGAAATTCAATGCTGTTGGGTTTGGGTCTATCTGGATCTTCGAACATGATGTCGCGCATCAAGTCGTAGGCGACGGCTTCTTGACAGGCTTGCTCGGCCATTAATGTCGGCTCCTGGCTCAACGCGGCACCTCCTCGTTCGATAACGGATTACGCCCTGACAATATTCCATCCCGGCGTGACCGGACGCGGAATTAGCCCAGCGGTTTCGTCGAATTGGCGACGTTTGGTTTGGCTTCGTTTTGCTTGAAGTGCAGCGTGAGAACCCCGTCCTTCAACTCCGAGCATTCGACGTGTGCCACGAACGGATCGGAAGCCTCGATGCCGGCTGCCTCCGCGCATTCGGAAACATTGGTGAACGGCTTCACATGCACGCCGTTATCGCCATTGGGCAGCGCCAGCATTGTGATCATGACGATGATGTTGAGATCCATGGCGTGATCCCTCCCTACAGGGTGACTGCAATGAGCGGCAGGATCGCTCTGGTTCACGCGAAACAGACTGCTGTCGGCGTCAGTGGAATTCTGACTGGATCGCTTAGCCGTCGCCCGCCGGCCGCGAATCACTTTGACGTTTGCCCGGTTACCTGGGACCTGAAAAATGGC
>JANOOW010000153.1:0-2515 GCA_031421555.1 Hyphomicrobiaceae bacterium
CTCACTGACGCTTCGTCCAGGTGAACGATTGGCCCGGCCCATCGCTCTGCAGCGATTGCTGCATCGCCTCTGAGTTGCGCGCGCTCTCGCAAAAGCGCGACGTGGACAGAGATGCCCGCCTCTCTCAGGAACCGCGCCGCGACGAACCCATCGCCGCCATTGTTACCGGGTCCGCACATGACGAGCACACGTGCATCATCCCGCACCATCGATGAAGCCGCGGCAGCGATCGCGCGACCGGCAGCTTCCATCAACGACATGCCCGCGATACCGGACGCAATAGTCAGCGCATCGGCGCGCGCCATTTCCGCAATCTGGAGCACCTCGATTTTCGTCATTACAACTGTCTGACTAATTTTAAGGCTATTTGCCTTGTTTTTAATCTTGCGTGTCGGCTCGCCATGCCACAACTTGCGGCAGCCTAGGTCTAAAGGCTTGATACTAGGAGGCTCCAGCGTCTCTTATCAACTGGCACAAGCCATGCTTAATGAAGGTTGAAGCCAGCTAAACAGGGCCCGGAGTTAGTCCGGTCGGAACGACGAATGAAAAAGATCGAAGCAATCATCAAGCCGTTCAAGCTGGACGAGGTCAAGGAAGCCCTTCAGGAAATCGGCCTGCAAGGCATCACCGTGATCGAAGCCAAGGGTTTCGGCCGGCAGAAGGGTCACACCGAGCTTTATCGGGGTGCGGAATATGTCGTCGATTTCCTGCCCAAGGTAAAAATTGAAGTCGTTCTCGCGGACGAGATGCTGGACAAAGCCCTCGAGGCGATCCAGAAGGCCGCCAAGACCGGCCGCATCGGCGATGGCAAGATTTTTGTTTCGTCCATCGAAGAAGCGATCCGCATTCGTACCGGTGAGACCGGAGCGGACGCGATCTGAAGTTTATTCATGGAGAGCGGCGGCAGCGGGCCACACGGCTCGTGAGCGCGAGGTTTTTCCACGAACTAGTCTTGAACCGAAAATATGCAAAGCAGGGGAGCTGCAATGACCAAGAGTGCCGACGTCCTGAAGATGATGAAGGACAAGGATGTAAAATTCGTCGATCTGCGTTTCACCGATACCAGAGGTAAAATGCAGCACGTGACGGCAGACGTCAGCTGCATCGACGAAGGTGTGTTCACCGACGGCTATGCCTTCGACGGATCGTCGATCGCCGGCTGGAAGGGCATCGAAGCTTCCGACATGACGTTGATGCTCGACCCCGCATCGGCTCACCTCGACCCATTCTTTGCGCAAACGACGCTTGCAATTTTCTGCGACGTTATCGAGCCTTCCACTGGCGAACTCTACGAGCGCGACCCGCGCGGCATCGCCAAGAAGGCGGAAGCCTACATGAAGTCGACCGGCGTGGGCGACACCGTGTTCTTCGGCCCGGAAGCTGAGTTCTTTATCTTCGACGACGTACGCTTTACGTCCGAACCGCATCACGTTTCGTTCAAACTCGACTCGAATGAATTGCCGTCCAACACCGGCACCGACTACGAGATGGGCAACTTGGGCCATCGTCCGCGCACCAAGGGTGGCTACTTTCCCGTCCCGCCAATCGACAGCTGCCAGGACATCCGCTCCGAGATGCTTTCGGTCATGTCAGAGATGGGCGTTTCCGTCGAAAAGCATCACCACGAAGTCGCAGCCGCGCAGCACGAGCTTGGTGTCAAGTTCGGCCCGATGCTGAAGATGGCAGACGGCATGCAGATCTATAAGTACGTCGCCCACAACGTCGCGCAAGCGTACGGCAAGTCGGTCACTTTCATGCCGAAGCCGATGTTTGGAGACAACGGCTCGGGCATGCATGTGCATATGTCGATATGGAAGGGCGGCCAGCCGATGTTTGCTGGCAACAAGTACGCGGACCTGTCGGAGATGTGTTTGTTCTACATCGGCGGCATCCTGAAGCACGCCAAGGCGCTCAACGCCTTCACCAACCCGTTGACGAACTCCTACAAACGTCTGGTGCCGGGCTACGAAGCCCCGGTGCTGCTCGCCTACTCGGCACGCAACCGGTCCGCCTCGTGCCGCATCCCGCATGTCACCAGCCCGAAGGCCAAGCGCATCGAGATCCGCTTCCCGGACCCAGGTGCCAACCCCTACCTCGCGTTTGCCGCGATGTTGATGGCCGGCCTCGACGGCATCCAGAACAAGATCCATCCCGGCGAGCCGATGGACAAGAACCTGTACGATCTTCCACCAGCGGAGCTTGCAGAGATCCCGACGGTTGCCGCCTCGCTGCGTGAAGCGTTGCACTGTCTCGACAAGGATCGCGCATTCTTGAAAGCCGGAGGTGTGTTCTCCGACGACATGATCGACGCCTTTATCGAACTCAAGATGCAGGAAGTAGCGCGCACAGACATGACACCGCATCCGGTCGAGTTCGATATGTACTATTCGGTCTAATCGTTCGGGACATCGGGTTTGAAATGCTGAGGGGTGGCCGAAAGGCTGCCCCTTTTCGCCTGGGGGAACGGATAGGGCTGGCTCTCACGAATTGATCATGCGATGTTTAGAGCATGAGT
>JANOOW010000154.1:0-2290 GCA_031421555.1 Hyphomicrobiaceae bacterium
GGCTTCATCAAGATGTCGGACCGGTTCACCACCGGCTCTTCGATCATGCCGCAGAAGCGCAATCCCGACGCCGCTGAACTCGTGAAAGGCAAGATCGGGCGGATCGCCGGTGCCTTCCAAAGCCTGCTGCTGGTCATGAAGGGTCTGCCGCTGACCTACGGCAAGGATATGCAGGAGGATAAGGAAGTCACCTTCGACGCGTTCGATGCGCTCGGATTGTCGCTCGATGCGATGACCGGCATGATCGGCGATCTCGAACCGCGCGCCGATGTGATGAAAGCCGCCGCCGGCCGGGGGTTCTCGACCGCCACCGATCTCGCCGACTGGCTCGTGCGGACGCTCGGCATCCCGTTCCGCGATTCACACCACATCACCGGTCGCATCGTCTCCGTTGCGGAGGCGAAAGGCGTGGAGCTCGAAGGGCTTACGCTCGCCGACATGCAGGCGGTGGAACCGCGCATCACGGCCGCGGTGTTCGATGTGCTCAGTGCGGAGAATTCGGTGAAGAGCCGGGTGAGCTATGGTGGAACCGCGCCACAGAACGTCACAGAAATGGCCAACCGCTGGATTAAGCGGTTGGAAAAGGGTGGTCAAACGGGCTAAGTCTCCCTTCGGAACTCATTCGAAGTTTGGATATTGCGTCTCATGGGACATGCCATCAAGCTCAGCATCGCGATCGCGGCAACTACATTGTTGCTAGCGGGCTGCGGCGTGAAGGGTCCGCTCGAGTCGCCAGCCGAGACGAAGGCGCAGAACCAGGCCTCGGCCACCGCCACCTCCGGGCAAGGCAAACCGGAAGATGCCGCGCCGAAGCCGCATAAGGGCTTCATCCTCGATGGCCTTTTGCGCTAAAGCCTAGGCCTAACGCTTCCGTTCGCGCGCCAAAGGCCCGGCAACTATGCACCACTTCCACTATCGTGACGGCGTTCTGCATGCCGAAGACGTCAGCTTGGCGGCCATCGCAGCCGATGCCGGCACTCCGGTCTACGTCTATTCGACGGCGACAATCACCCGCCATTATCAGGCGTTCGCCGGTGCCCTGGGCCCCAAGGCGCACGTGTTCTACGCCATGAAGGCGAACAGCAATCTCGCGGTCTTGAAGACGCTCGCCAAGTTGGGCGCCGGTGCCGATACCGTTTCCGAAGGTGAAATCCGCCGCGCGCTGGCGGCTGGCATCGCGCCCGATAAAATCGTGTTCTCGGGCGTTGGCAAGTCGGACCAGGAACTGGCGTTCGCGGTCGATGCCGGGATATTCCAAATCAACATCGAGACCGAGGGTGAGCTGCACGCGCTATCACGCATCGCGGCCGCCAAGGGCAAACGGCAGGCAGCTGTGTTCCGCATCAACCCCGATGTGGGCGCTGGCGGCCACGCCAAGATCACCACCGGCTCGGCCGAAAACAAATTCGGCGTGGGCCTCGAAGAAGCCGCACGGCTGTACGACACCGCAGCGAATATGCCGGGCGTGCGCATGCTCGGCCTCGCGGTCCACATCGGCAGCCAGATCCGCGAACTCGGCGATCTCGATGCCGCATTCGCGCGCATGGCCGAGCTCGTCGTGAGCCTGCGCGGGCGCGGTCACCGGGTCGAACGGCTCGACCTCGGCGGCGGGCTCGGCATCCCATACGAGATGGAGGAAGCCGTCGGCCACGGCCCCGACCTCATCCAATCCTATGCGGCGATGGTGCAGAGGCGTTTCGGCGGGCTCGACGTCGAGCTTGGCTTTGAGCCCGGCCGCCTGATCGTCGGCAACGCTGGCGTGCTCGTCACCCGCGTGCTTCAGCTCAATCCGCGCCCGCAAAAGACATTCATCATCGTCGATGCCGCCATGAACGACTTGATCCGGCCGGCCATGTACGATGCCTTTCACGACATCTGGCCGGTGGCCGAGCCCGCAGCGAAAACCACGCGCTTGGCGTACGACGTCGTCGGTCCGATCTGCGAAACAAGCGATCAATTCGCCAGCGCGCGGCCACTGCCCAAGTGCAAGCCCGGCGATCTGCTCGCTTTCATGACGGCCGGCGCGTACGGCGCGACCATGTCGTCGACCTACAATACCCGATTGCTGGTGCCGGAAGTGCTGGTCATCGGCGGCCAGTTCGCCGTGGTGCGGCCGCGCCCCACATTCGAGGAATTGCTGGGTCAGGAACGGATGCCCGGCTGGCTCTAAACGTCGCAAATTTCATCGCGATCTTCCGGGGATTGCTGGACTTTCAGACGGCTCGCGGGTTGTAAGGACTGCCCCGATCGCGTATCGCGTAGGCCATGACAAACACCGTACTTATCATCG
>JANOOW010000155.1:0-7037 GCA_031421555.1 Hyphomicrobiaceae bacterium
TCGCCCTGCAAGGCCAGCAACTCGTGCCGAGCTATTTCCAGGACTCGAAGACGCTCATTCCGATTTGGCCGGTGATCGATCCCGGTGCAGCGTTTCGCCTGTTCATGGCAACCATGGCCGTCGTGCTGCTGCCCAAGGCGCTGGGTCTTGTGATCGAAATCGACAGAGCGCGCCGCGCCGCCCATCCGATGGCAGGCATCCGGGTAATTGCGGGCGTCGCGACGGAGACCCTGTATTCGATGCTCTTTGCGCCCATCCTAATGGTCACCCAGTCGTCGGCTGTGGCACAGATCCTGGCGGGGCGCGATGCGGGTTGGAAGGCGCAACGGCGCGACGACGGCGGCACGAGTTTCAGTGCGGCGCTGATGTTCCACCGGTGGCATCTGGTGTTGGGGCTGATTGCAACTGCGATCTGCTACGTGGTGTCCTACAGTCTGATGGCATGGACGGCACCGATTTTGCTTGGACTGCTTTTGTCGGCGGCGCTTAGCTGGGTAACGGCGCGCCCCGCCGGTCCCATCCTCAGCTGGCTGCTTTCGACGATGGAGGATCGCGACCCGCCGGCGATTTTGCGCCGCGTCGGCGAACTGACCGTCAAGTGGGAACGCAAGCTCGCGATGGCGACGCTTGAAGACGCTAAGCCGGAAACTTCGACTTTGCTGCCGATCCGTCCGGTTTCGTTTTCCGAAACAACTCAACCAGAAAATCACGTGCCCTGACCGGGGTCGCGACGATAAAGGGCAAGGGCCGGGCGACGTCGATCGCAGCGGTGCCCAACCTTGCCACCAGGGCGCCGTTGAATGCGCCTTCGCCGAGGCGCCGGGACAGGCGATGCAGCACATCCTGCCCGAGGAATTGGCCGAGCAGATCGTCCGTCAGCGCCACGCCGCCGGATGCGATCAGATTTCCGGTCACGACACGGGCGAGACGAAACGCCCCAAAAAAGCCCGGCCGTCCCCCATAGACCGAGGCTACATTTCGAATCATGCGCAAGCTCTCGAACGTGACGAACATGAAGGCGATCAGCGCCCATGGCGACATCGCCGTCACTGTCGCGACGCGCCGGCACGAGGTCATGACGATGCGCCGTGCCACGACGTCGAGCGGTGCCAGCAGCTCGCGATCGGCCAGCACGAGGAGATCGCCTGCATCCCGGACATCGCGCTGATGCTGGCGGAAGCGCGACAGCGACCAGGCGAGTTCAGGCCGGCCGGCGAAAAGGCGCGTCAGCCGATTGGCGATATCGGCCTCGACCGCTAGATCGGGCGCCAGGACGGCTTGATCCGCGGCCTTGCGCAAGCCGTCCAGCCGCTGCAATCGCCATAAGCCGGCAGCCTCGCGCAAGAGCAGGACGAGCGCGGCAAAACCCGCGATCGACGCCAGCGTGACCGCAGCCCAGCCGATCCAATCGTCGCGCCCGAATGCGACCGATACGAACCGCGCAAACCAGATGCCGGCAGCGATCGCGGCCAAACCGCCAAGGGCCGAGAATAAAGCAGCGCCCCAGCCGAACCTGCTGCCATCTTGTGACGGCGTGGCAATCGCCGGGGACGGTGGCCCGGAAATCGGATCGACAGTATTTTCACGATCGGGCGGAACCTCAACGACAGCTGGATCATCGGGTTCGAACAGCACAGGCTTGCGCGGCAAGACGGGGTCGCTCATGCCAGTTTGTCTCCGATCAGAAAATCAAGCGCCCGATCGAAGCGAATGTGCGGCCATTCTGGCGTTTCCGATGGCGTCCCGGTCAGATTGCCCGAACTTCGCATGCGTGGCGGACGGAACCGCATGATGCGCACGTCCTGGCCACGTCCCTCCGCTAGCGCCGCCTCAGGGTCCGCCGGCAGGTCGCCAGGGAAGACGACCGCTTCGCGCAGCCCATCGAACGTTTTGCCCCCGAACGTCTCACCAGGCAGCGGAATGCCGGCGATGCAGGGCAACAGCTCGCCGTTCTGGCGCGCCTGCGCTTCTCGCGTCGCCCTGAGGGCTGCGAGGGCTAGCACATCCACCGTTGCACCGGCGAAGCGGGCACGTTCGATCGCGCGCTTGGTGATCAGGTTGAGTGCCGCTTCAAGCCGTTCGTGACTGGCGCGCGGCAGATGATCAGCCTTGGTGGCGGCGAACAATATGCGATCTATCCTCGGTGCGATCATGCGCGACAACCAGGAATTGGCGCCTGGGCGGAATGCGCTCAGCGCACCGGTGAGCGCCGCTGTCAGATCTTCCACGGCAAGCGGGCCCGCGTCGATCGCGGCCAAGGCGTCGACCAAAACGACTTGGCGATCCAGGCGGCCGAATTGGATAAGAAAGAACGGGCGCACGACTTGCCGCTTATAACTTTCGAAACGCCGCTCCATCATGGCCGCGAGACTGCCTCGCACGGGATCGGCACCGCCCGGAATAAGCAACGGCACAAACGTCAGCACCGGCGAACCGGCAAGCTCACCCGGCAGCAGGAAACGTCCAGGCCCGAGCGTCGCGATCGAATTGTTGGCGCGCGCGGCTAGCAGGTAGCCGGTGAAAACGTGAGCCGCCTCACGCGCGATCGTCTCATCGGCAGCAGCATCCGGGTCGAGTGTATTCACATGCGCAAGCCAAGGCGCGGCGGCCCGCTGACGTGACGGGCTGCGGGA
This sequence comes from Hyphomicrobiaceae bacterium, assembly GCA_031421555.1. GTDB lineage: Bacteria > Pseudomonadota > Alphaproteobacteria > Rhizobiales > Hyphomicrobiaceae > JAKFWF01. The sequence goes on from JANOOW010000155.1 coordinate 2,634, forward strand.
AGCTGCAATCGAAGCCGCGGACCAGGCCGCATAACTCAGTTCCAGCAAAGCCAGATCGAGGAGCCATTCGCCTGGATAGTCAACGATGTCGACATGCAACTTGTGCTGTCCCAGCACCTTTCCGGCCAGCTTCCGCAAGGTACCCGACGGCGTGAACTCGATCGTCACCCGCAGCTGCGAAATGCGCGATGTGCTTTGCGGCCAATCCGGAGGATCGCCTTGCAGCGCAGCCAAATGCGCTTCGTAGTCGAAGCGGGGCACGGCATCGTCTGGCTGTGGTTCGAGATAGGCACGCTGGATCCGGCGTTGCGCATAGGGTTCAAAGAACGGCAGCCGGCCCCCCTGGACCAGATTGCGCACCAGCGCGGCAATGAACACCGTCTTGCCCGCCCGCGACAGGCCGGTGACGCCCAGCCTAAGCGCTGGTGCGTTGAGCTCACCGATATAGGCGCCGGCGTTGCGCAAGCCTTCACGCGCCCCTCCCACATACTTCGAGAAATCGGGCGTGCTCACAGGCGTTCGGCCTCGTTCATCAAAAGCGGATTCTAGGTGGACCCGCGACAGGCCAAGCACAAGAGCCTGCCCGGAACAAGGTCCCGGAGAGACCGGCGGGTCCGGTGGCCTTTACCTTTCATTCAGCGAATCAGCAGCCAATCGCACTTGTGGCCGTCATCAATCGATAGCTGCGCACGACACGTCTTGGAGGCATGGCCGCACGAAACGGTCTGTGCCGTGTGAACACGGGTGAGAAGAATGTTGCGGGGCAGAATCGAAGGTCGCACGGGCGGTCGCGGGCGTGCGCGCGCTGTTGCCGTGTCCGTGGCCGCGCTGTTTGCCTCTGTAACGTCACTCATGCAGGTCTCGACGGCTGACGCTGAAACGCTTCGCCAAGCGCTCGGCGATACCTACCGCGCCAATCCGAAAATCGATGCCGAACGGGCCCGTCTGCGCGCGACCGACGAGGAAGTACCGCGTGCGCGTTCCGGCTGGTTGCCGACAATCCAAGGTACGGCAGAAATCGGCGCGCAATCACTGACCACGAAACCGGCGACGCTTGGCGCGGGCGATACCAAGCCGACGGGCTACGGCTTGAACGTCACGCAACAGGTCTTCAATGGCTTTCGCACCGTCAATACGATCGCCGAAGCCGAGGCGGTGGTGCGAGCGGGGCGCGAAAATCTACGGCAGGTCGAAAGCACGACGCTGCTCGACGCCGTGACAGCCTATGTCGACGTGGTGCGCGACCTTTCGCTGGTCCGGCTGGCGGAACATCACGTCTCGGTTCTGACCACCGAACTGACGGCTGCGGAAACACGCCGCACCGTCCGCGAAGTTACCAAGACCGACGTTGCCCAAGCACGGGCCAGAAGGGCGAAAGCGGTGTCCGCACTGGATGGTGCAAAGTCGAATCTGAGAACGAGCCGGGCGGCATACCTGCGCATCGTCGGCCATGCGCCGGGTCAGTTGATCGATCCGTCGGGCAAGTTGCCTTCACTGCCCAAGACGGTGGAGGAAGCAATCCGCATCGCCGGGCGCGAAAGCCCAAACGTCGTCTCGGCGCAGTATCGCGAGCAGGCGGCGCGCCACTCCGTCGATAAGATCTGGGGCGAGCTGCTGCCGGATGTGCGCCTCGAGGCGAGCTACCAGCATCGCAGCGAAACCTCCAACTCGATCGGCGAACAGGATTCGGCCAGCATCACCGGTCGCGTGAACGTGCCGCTTTATGCCGGTGGCGAAACGCAGGCGCGCGTGCGTCAAGCCAAGCATACGCACGTCTCCCGCATTCAGGAGATCGAGCAGGCACGCGCGGAGACGCAAGCGAATACAACCTCGGCTTGGTCGAGGCTTACGGCGTCAAGGGCGCAGCTCAAATCGGATACGGTGCAGGTCGATGCCAACCGCATCGCGCTTGAAGGCGTACGCGAGGAAGAAAAGGTCGGCCAGCGCACGCTGCTCGATGTGCTCAATGCCGAGCAGGAATTGCTCAGCGCCGAGGTGCAGCTGGTCACCACCAAACGCGATCTCGTGGTGGCAGCCTACGCGCTGCTGTCGAGCATCGGCCGTCTCAGTGCGGATGGGTTGGAACTAAGCAGCGACATCTACGACCCCGAGGCCCACTACCAGGAAGTGCGCCGCAAGTGGTTCGGCCTCTCTATCGCCCATGCCGACGGACGGCACGAAACACAACTAGCGCCGGAAAGCGAAGGCAAGGCGATGGTTGACGTCGAATAAGGCTACTTCATCTTCGACAGGAATGGGCCGAGCACGTCAGCCGTATCATCCGTCCATGGCTTGACGGACTTCGCATCGAGCTCTTTCGATTGCGATGTGGCGCGGAATAGATCTAGGGCATCGGTGTCTTTCGAAAACGCCGCGATCGTCGATGTCGATTGCGCGTAAGTGCCGTCCGCATCGTCATCCGACATCAGGATGCCATGCAATTCAGGCACGAGTGGCAGGGTCGCGCCGAGCACGCTATCGAGATCGAGATAGCGGTTCGAGATGTGCAGCACGACGACACCGGCCGGAGTTAGCTTGGACGCGTACATGCGCAGCGCTTCGGCGGTCATTAGATGCATGGGAACGGCGTCGGAAGAGAATGCGTCGACGATGATCAGATCGAAGTACCCATCCGGCTGCTTGGCCAGCGTCAAGCGTGCATCGCCCAGCACGATATCGGGATTGGGCTGGCAATAGTGTAGGAACGAAAACTTCTCGGCGTTCTTGGCGATGCCGACGACGACGGGGTCGATCTCGAAGAAGCGCCAAGCCTCGCCCTCCTTGGCGTGACAGGCCAGTGAGCCCGTGCCGAGACCGACCACGCCGAAGCGGCCTTTGCGGCCCTCGGTTTCGAGGCCGGCACGGACGAAGTCGATCGACTGCGCCATTGGGCTTTTCGGATAATAGTAGGTTGCCGGCGTCGTATCGACCACGAGATTGCCATCCGCGTCCCTGACCCGCTGGGCTCCGTGCAAGGTGGTGCCGTGCTTTAAAATATTGAACTCGTTGTCGGACGATGTCGTCACCCGATAGACGCCGAAGAAGCTGCGCTGTGCCTCGCCTTGCCGTACCGAGGAGGGAAGCATGACGATGGCTGCGCCCATGAGCAGCCCCATGATCAACTGGCGTGGGGGATGGCGCCAAAAGAGGACCATCATCGCGGCGAACATGGCGCTCAAGATTGCCGCGTATCCCCACTGGTCGACGACGGCTTGTACCCCAGAGCTGGTGTACGGCAGCACGTCACTGGCAGCTGTTGTCGTGGGCAAGCGGTAGAGCATCCAAGGGATCCAATATAGCGCGAGGACGCCTGCGGCGGCGATCAGCCATAGCCGGAACCCCTCGCTCTTCGCCTTGCCGAAATTGAAGGCGCCGGGCCTACATGACATCGTCAACGCGAGCAGAATTGGATACTCGTACACTTCTGAGAAAATTTGTGGCGCGATCAACCCAGCGAATATACCGCCAAGGCTGCCGCCGAGCGACATCCACAGATAGAACTCGGTGAGATATTTGGGTGCCGGTCGCGCTTTATAGAGCGTGCGGTGCGCGACCATTGCGCTGGTGAAGAACACTGCAAGCCCGGTCGCGGCCGAAACGAACCATCCGTCGTGACGCGTTTGGGCGAGTTGCAGGAGGGCAACGATGACTGCTGCCAAATGCAATACAAGCAGCAACGGTTCAGGGATTACCGCGCGCTCGCGAAACACCAGCACGAACGTCAGTAGATAAAGCGATAGCGGTATCACCCAGATCAAGGGCGCCGAGGCGACGTCGGTCGCGACGTGCGTGGTGAAGGCGGTCAGTAAAGCTGAAGGAACGAGTGCGAGCCACACCCAACCGCCGCGTTGCAGCCAAGAGGGAGGAGCCGTTTCGCTGACCGCCGCGCTTTGCACATCGTGCGGCGCCTTTCCCCATCCGATGCCGGCGGCCGCCGCGCAGATTCCGAGTGCCAACAGCAGGGCAACAAAACCGCCGGTCCATACAATACTCAGGGTACGGACGCCAAACACCGGTTCCAAGATGAGCGGATAGCCCAGGAGCGCAATCAAGCTACCCAGATTTGATGCTGCATATAAAAAGTATGGATCACGGGCGCTGGGATGGGACGTCATTGCGAACCACGACTGCAACAACGGCGCGTTGGCTGCGACCGCGACGAACGGCAGGCCCGCGGCGATAGCGAAAAGCCCGAGCTGCCACAGATAGGGATCACCGGGCGGCGGATCGCCCCAAGTTGCCGGCAGGCCGATCGGCAGAACGAGGAGGGCAATCGCGCCTAGGGTAAGATGCAAAGCGACAGCATAGCGGGGGACGTATCTCGTCAACACGTGGGCCCAGCAGTAGCCGCCCAGCAGCGCGCCTTGAAAGAAGCTCATCGCCACCGCCCATACCGACGGCGAC
>JANOOW010000156.1:0-3750 GCA_031421555.1 Hyphomicrobiaceae bacterium
TTGGAAGAGAGTATCGGCGTAAGCCATAGGACCCTCCCCAACCAGTAGATAGATGTGACCCGCTCGATCCTTACCTTTGGGGTTTCCGGCAGACCTTGACCTTAAGGGCAGTCGAACGAACGGACGAGCTGCATATGAGGCCTACGCCCCCCCCACGCAAGAAAAAAAATCCCCCCGTCCTGAATTATTTCTGCTCCTATGTTCATAAGTAGTTAACTCGCCGGATTTACGCCGGCTACAAATGGGCATCAGCGCAATTTCGTTTCGGACAAAACCCCTCGCTTTGCAACATCGGTGAAAGGTTCCAGTATGACCATACCTCGTCCCAAAGCAGTGCCCACAACGCTGATCAAGAACGATCAAACGGTGACCACGGAGTGGCGATTCGCGCCCGGCGCAGAAACCGGCTGGCACCGCCACAGCATGGATTACGTCGTAGTGCCGATGACGACGGGCACGTTGCTGCTCGAGGAGCCCGGTGGCGGCACGCGTGAAGCACCGCTCACCATCGGCAAGCCGTACTTCAAATCCGAAGGCGTCGAGCACAACGTGGTGAACGCCAACGCGTATGAGTTCGTGTTTATCGAGATCGAACTCAAGAAGCGGGCCTGATCAATAGAGGCGCGTGCGGAAATACTGCAGCACCAGTTCGTCGAACCGGCCGCTCGACCGCACGCGCTTCAATGCATTGTTCAGTTGCAGTTTAAGTTCGGGATCGGTCTTCGCGATGGCGATGGCGATGCCCTCCCCAAAATAACGTGGCTCGAGGAAAGGGCCGCCGCGCAACTCGCAACACTCTTTGGACGCGGTACCGTTGATCCAAAGCGCAAGTGCGATGCCATCGTCGAATACCAGATCAACCTTGCCTTGGGCGAGTGCCTCAAGAGTTGCCTCTGCCGAATCGAATACCGTGATCCGGCCGAGACGAAAGAATTCGGTCAAATAGGCTTCGTGCGCGGTGCCTTTAATGACGCCAATGCGCTTGCCTTCGATGCCATCGGGTGTGATTTCGAGCTTGGTGCCATCGCGACGCCCGGCGAACCTCGCTGCTGTGTGGAAGTAGCGATCCGTAAAGTCGACCGTTCGAAGCGCTTTCGCCGTGACGACGTGGCTGGCGATCACCGCGTCACCTTCGCCTTTGGCGACCGCCGGCAACAGCTCTTCCCATTTGCGCACCTGAATGTCGCAGGTGACCGTCAATTCCAGGCATAAAGCGCGGGACAAATCGACGTTGAATCCCGTCAGCACCCCCTCGTCGTCATAGAAGTTGAACGGTGGGAAATCGGCCTCGGTCAAAACGCGCAAGATCACGCGCCGTGCCGGTGCCGGCGGTGCCACGAGTTCGGGCGGCTTGATGTCTTGCGAGCGTGCAGTGCCCATCGGGCAGAGGCTTGCGGCAAGACAAATCAGCGGCACGAGCGCGCGCCGGAGAAAACCGGCGGCGATCACATCGAAGATTTTCCCTTTGCAGCCAATCATTGATTTATCCGACAGCGAAGCGTCTAGCGCACTACCTGGGCGAATACCTCGGTATCCCAGGCTAAGGAACAACAACTAGTATGTCATTTGAATGATTCTACGCGCACTACGCCTAAGTCGAGAACACCATTCCAGTAAAGTGTGTCCCTTCGTGCGGCAAACGAGTTCTATCGAGTATGCATTCCCAACGGCGCTGCGCCGCACGTTTGCACATGACGATACCGGCGAGGTGCGGAACGCGCTGCGGGAGTACGGCTTCCTGGCCGGGCGGATCTGCAACGAGGGCGACATCTGGGATGCCGTGCACCAAGCCTTCGAGCAAAACGTGCGGCCGCACGACACTTTGCTGTCCGAAGGCATTATCTCGCGCGAAGCCTACGTCGAATGCCTTGCGCGGCACCTCGGCGTACCTTTCCTGACGCCTGGCAGCGTGCCGCCCGGATCTACCGTGCTCGTTGATGGCACCAACTTCGGTCCAGGAGAACTTGCAGCGCTAGCCATCGGCCATCAGGCAGGCGGACAGTCGGTCACCCTCGCAACCCCCGACACGCTGGATAGCCTCGAGCCCAGCCAGGCCCAGCAACGCCGGTTGAACAGGGCCGTTCGCGGGCTAAGACACCTTGATCCGCAACTCTCAGCTGCCGGTCCCATTGCGCTTTGGCAACTCGTCGCGTTGCTGGCCGGAATTGGGCTGTTGATTGGCGGGAGTTTCGTTGCGCCGGCCGCGACCCGCACCGCATTGATGATATGCATCACGGTACCGTTTTTCTTTGTCGTTCTATTCCGCGTGATAGCGCTTGGCGTGGCTATGAATGGTAATCGCGCGGCGGGACCATGTGCGCCGCTACCGCGAACAGACAGCGAGTTGCCGGTCTACTCGGTGATGGTGCCGCTGTTTCGCGAGTTCGAGATTTTGCCCGACCTGATCGAGGCACTCTCCCGCATCGACTATCCCGCCGCAAAGCTTGACTGCATGCTGGTGCTCGAAGCGGCCGATCGCGACACCATTACGCTCGCGCGAACGCTCGTTCTGCCAGCCTTCATGCGGATCGTCGTTGTGCCAGACCGCGCGCCGCGCACCAAGCCGAAGGCGCTCAACTACGCAATGCAGTTGGCGCGCGGTGAGTACATTGCAGTTTACGACGCCGAAGACGTTCCAGACCCGTTGCAGCTACGCAAGGCCGTGGCAGCCTTCGACGCTGGCGGCGAAAACGTCGTCTGTGTGCAGGCGAGCCTCGCGATCCACAACGCGCGGGCTAGCTGGATCACGCGGCAGTTCGCGCTCGAATACGCGGCGCTGTTCGAGGGTCTTCTACCGGCGCTCACGCGATACCGGCTGCCGGTGCCGCTCGGCGGAACGTCGAACCATTTTCGACGCGGATTTCTCGAAATGATCGGCGGCTGGGACCCTTACAATGTCACAGAAGATGCCGACCTCGGAATGCGGATCGCCAGGGCCAAAGGCCAGATCGTGATGATCCAATCGACGACGTGGGAAGAAGCACCGGCGCGGCTGCGACCGTGGATCGGGCAACGCACCCGTTGGCTGAAAGGCTGGATGCAAACCTATCTTGTGCACATGCGAAATCCGCGCCGGTCGTTGCGCGATCTCGGTTTCGTCGATTTTTTGGCGTTCCAAGCGCTGATGGGCGGCGTGCTGCTGTCGAGTTTGTTTCACCCGCTGTTTTACGTGCTGATCGCCTGGGAACTGTGGACTGGTGAATTCCTGTCGTCGAGCAGCGGTATACTCGATCAAGGGTTTCTACTTCTAGCCGGTTTCAACATGATCGCCGGCTACGTGAGTGCGATGGCGCTCGCCGCCGTCGCCACCATGCGCAATGGACGGCGCGCGCTCTCTCCCTACGTGTTGCTGATGCCATTCTACTGGCTGCTTATCTCGTATGCCGCGTGGCGCGCACTGGCGCAGCTGGCGGTCGCGCCGCACTTCTGGGAAAAGACCGAGCACGCGGCACGGCGCAAGCCAGTCGCCGCCGAGGTCTAGGATCGCCGGGATGAGCGGCATCTTTGGAGCGGGCGAAGGGAATCGAACCCTCATCAACAGCTTGGGAAGCTGCCGCATTACCACTATGCTACGCCCGCTTATGAAATGTTTTCAGAGACTTAGCTTGTCTCCAAGTTCGGATTGGCTCGCTTTTGGCTCGGGCTGGAAGTGTAACGTATCTGCTGGTGAGAACCTAGAAGAAATCGACGCCTGACTTTCGGTCGCCCCGTGTGGCGTCGGCGTCGCTAGCGCAGGTATCGGATCGATGA
>JANOOW010000157.1:0-1625 GCA_031421555.1 Hyphomicrobiaceae bacterium
CTCCACCATTCCCATCGAGTTCCGAAGGAGCCGAACGACGTTGCGCGCTGAGTTTCGCTGTACTTCTTTGAAGCGGGCCTGATCAATCAATTCGAAAGTGACCTGCGGTAGAGACAACAACGACTTCGGGTTTCGGTATGCCTCGTCCGAAGCGTAAAGGACTCCGAATTCCAAAGTGTCGGGATTGTCGTAGACGATGGTCATGGGAAGAAATTTGTCCGACAACCCACCGTTCGGCTTTTTCGCTTGAAGGCGGTTGCAAAATGCTTTCGTCGAAACGACGACGGCCTTACCGTCCGGTGTTTTGACGCCATACATTCGAGGCCCGGCAAAAACGTCGTGCGACAACCTATGCGTCGATGCCTTGTCCCAAACTGGCGAACATGCCAAGCCGAACTCGAGAATGAGCGGCTCGCCCCGGTATTGGTACTCCGCGCGCACGCGCCACAATTGATCGGCATTTTGGGCTGCGACCAGTGATGGGTTCAAAGTTATCAGCGTGAGGCACAGCAGCACACAAAAAGCGACCTGTGGTATGTTCAAATGCTTCCCCCGCATCATCAAGATAATCTCGACGGGATTTCCCGCGAAACGTCGACACATCCGCTATCGCCTCAATCCCAAGCGATTCGCCGTCCACAGAGGGTTAGCATGATTGGCATCGGCTATGGGAAGATGTGAGCCCATCAGCGTCACCGCCCTCTGAGCCTGCCTTTGACCGGCACCTTATGCGCCTGCGAGGCTCGCGAGCTTATCCACAAAGAGAGTAGTAGGTGGTGATGTTCACGATGCTGCGTCAGTGACCTGTCACCCAGCGGCAACTTGCCAATACACAGCGGTCCGTGCGACCCCCTCCCTCCTGATGGATGAAGAATCGGCGCATAGTGGCTTATCCTTAGCTTGCCGCCCAACTTCGGACCTCGCTCATGGCATCTTCACGCGATCTTTTTGGAAACACGGCCCCAGACATGACCGATAGAAGTGCACGCGCGCGCAAACCCGTCGACGCCTCGGACGCCTACACGGCAGCCGACATCGAAGTGCTGGAGGGCCTGGAGCCCGTGCGCCGCCGCCCCGGCATGTATATCGGCGGCACCGACGAGAAGGCGCTGCACCACCTGTTCGCCGAGGTGATCGACAACTCGATGGACGAAGCAGTGGCCGGCCATGCCACCTGGATCGAGGTGCGCTACGAGGCCGACGGCTACCTGTCGGTGACCGATAACGGCCGCGGCATCCCGGTCGATCCGCATCCGAAGTTTAAGAACCAGTCCGCCCTCGAAGTCATCATGACGACGTTGCACTCGGGCGGCAAATTCGACGGCAAGGCGTATCAGACCTCCGGCGGCCTGCACGGCGTCGGCGTGTCGGTCGTCAACGCCCTGTCCGAGACGTGCGAAGTCGAGGTCGCCCGTGGCCAGCAGCTCTATCGCATGGTGTTTTCGCGCGGCTTGCCGCAGACCAAACTCGAGAAGCTCGGCTCGATCATGAACCGGCGCGGCACCAAGGTGCGCTTCACGCCAGACGAGAAGATCTTCGGCAAGAATTGCGCGTTCAAGCCGGCCATCCTGCACAAGATGACGCGCTCGAAGGCGTATCTGTTCGGCGGCGTCGAGATCCGCTGG
>JANOOW010000158.1:0-4590 GCA_031421555.1 Hyphomicrobiaceae bacterium
TGAATGCGTTCCACGCCAAGAGCAACGTGTACAGCCTTTTGTGCGGGAATACGAATGCACAGATGGGCGGTTGGTTCCGCAAGGAGCTCAATACGCTCGACGACTTGAAGGGCGTGAAGATGCGCATCGGCGGATTCGCCGGCGCCGTTATGTCGAAACTCGGCGTGATCCCGCAGCAGATCGGCGGCGGCGATATATATCCCGCACTCGAAAAGGGCACCATCGACGGTGCCGAATGGGTTGGCCCTTACGATGACGAGAAACTCGGTTTCTACAAAGTCGCCAAATACTACTATTACCCCGGCTGGTGGGAGGGTGGCGCGATGCTTAGCTTGCACATCAACAAACAGAAATGGGATAGTTTGCCGAAGAGCTATCAAGCCATTTGCAAGGGCGCGGCCGCGCATGCCAACGCCGTCCTGACAGGGCGCTATGACATCGTCAATCCGCCCGCGCTCAAGCGTCTTGTCGGCAATGGCGTGCAGCTGCGTCCGTTCTCGGAGGCGATTCTCGATGCCTGCTACAAGTCGGCCAACGAAGTGTATGCGGACATTTCCGCCAAGAACGAGAACTTCAAAAAGATCTGGGAGAGCATGAAGGCGTTCCGCGCCGAGAGCTACCTGTGGCTCCAGCTGCCCGACAACACCTACGACACCTACATGATGATCCAGCAGCGCAAGAACACGCTGTAGGTGTGGAGGCCTGGCGTCCGCGCCGGGCCTTATACCGTGACTGAGGTTGCGCTGGGTCAAGCTTAGGCATTCGGGGAAGCGCGCTCACTTCTTCGCCTTCGGTAAGCTCGCGTAATAGGCCGCCAGTGCCGCCACTTGCCCGTCATCGAGCGACTGCGCGACCGAGACCATGACCTGGTTGGTGCGCGCGCCGGTTTTGTAGAAGCCGATGGTCTCGGCGAAATAAGCGGGGTCCTGTCCGACGATCGAGGGAATGCCGTTGTCGGTGCCGTCAATCCGGTGGCACGCCGTACACTCTTGCGCCAAGTGCCGTCCGTAGCTGATTTTGCGCGGGTCACTGGTTTGGGATCTCGCGGCCGGTGCAGGCAAGACGAGGGTCGTGATCAGCAGTCCACGAACCAACCGTGCGCGCATGGATCGGAATCACCCAATTCGGAAACGAGACGTTCATCTAATGAATTTTGGCCGGTAGCCGCAACGTGTTTCACTTAGATGCCGGAGATTTTTTGTCAGCGGCACTGGCATCGGACGAAGAACTCAAAAGCTTCTTGGGAACATTGATCAGCAAGATCGCGAGCGCTATGACTGTTGCAATCGCCGCTGTATCCCAATGCCCCAAAGCGCACATCATCCCGACGGCGGAAGTCACCCAAATGGCGGCCGCGGTGGTCAATCCTTCGACCGATCCGGTCTCGGGGCGCTTCAAAATCACACCGGCGCCAATGAACCCGATGCCGGCCAGGATGCCCTGCGCAACGCGGCTGAAGCCGTCGGAATCCCCAGCCTTGATCGCGGACAAGGCGGCGAGCGCAGATCCTAGCCCTACGAGCGCCAGTGTACGCGCGCCAGTAGGCTTGTCTCGCAAGTCCCGATCGAGGCCAATCACCAGGCCAAAAAAAGTTGCGGTAAGGAGGCGAAGAAAAACCTCCCATAAAGGTAGTTCGGTCATCGCCGTAGGTTCCTCGCGCGCGCGTTAGAAAAACCGAACGCGTCGCAACGAACAGATGTTCCTTCGTCCGGGTAGCAAAGAGCTCTGAAGCACGGCTCGTTCGTTGACGGTTACGTCAACATTTAATCTGACGTTAACGTCAATATTCCGAGACTTTGGCGCTCGTCTGCTGTATAGTAAGTTTCCGGTGGCAAACCGATGTGCCGGGTGCCGGATTTACGACGTTTTCAACTGGGTGTCGCCGATGGCCGAGCTGGTTTTCCTGTTTCTGTGCTTCTGCCTGATGACTGCGTTGGCGATCCGCCATGCGCCGCTTTGGCTCTGGGCAGTTGCCGCGGGCATCGCCACCTACCTATGGCAAAGCGGATTGGTGCACGGCGTTCATCACGGATTGCACTTGGGTTTTTTATCGGCCCTCGCATGGGTCCCAACGCTCGTGCTGGCTGCGCTTTCGGTGCCGGCACTGCGACGCGCCGTTCTGGTCGAGCCAGCATTCTCGATGGTCCGCAAGATCCTGCCGAAGGTGTCGGATACCGAGCGGGAAGCGCTCGATGCTGGCACGATCGGGTTCGATGCCGAGTTGTTTTCCGGCACGCCCGATTGGGAAAAGCTGCGCGCCGTCCCGCCTATCGTTCTGACGGCTGAGGAGAAGGCCTTTCTCGATGGCCCGACGGAAGAACTCTGCTGCATGATCGACGACTGGCAGATCCGGTTCAACAACAAGGAAATCCCCGACGAGATCTGGAAATTCGTCGGCCGTCACGGCTTTCTCGGCATGCTGATTTCCAAGCAACACGGCGGCCTCGGCTTCTCCGCGCAGGCTCAGTCGCTGATCCTGGGCAAGGTCGCATCGCGCTCGCCGGACGTGTGCACGATCGTGATGGTGCCGAACTCGCTCGGACCAGGCGAGTTGATCGAGAAGTACGGCACCGGCGAGCAGAAGCACTACTACCTGCCGCGCCTTGCCAAGGGCATCGAAATCCCGTGTTTCTCGCTGACCGGTGCGACCTCCGGATCGGATGCAGCGACAATGCGCGACATCGGAATTGTGGTGCGCGGTACGCATGAGGGACGCGAGACGCTCGGCATCAAGCTGTCGTGGGACAAGCGTTACATCACGCTCGGTCCGAAGGCGACGCTCGTCGGGCTTGCCTTCCGGTTGTTCGATCCGGACAAGTTGATCGGCGACAAGGCCGACATCGGCATCACTCTGGCGTTGATCCCGGCGAAACATCCCGGCGTAAATATCGGCCGTCGCCATCTGCCCGGAGGCTCGGCGTTCCCGAACGGGCCGAACTCGGGCCGCGATGTTTTCATTCCGATGGAGTGGGTGATCGGCGGTCAGAAGATGACCGGTCACGGCTGGCGCATGCTTATGGAATGTCTCGCTGCCGGCCGCGCGATTTCGCTGCCTTCATCGGCGACGGCTGCCGCCAAGGCGACGTTGAGGTTCACCACCGCCTACACACGCATTCGCAAGCAGTTCGGCTTGCCGATCGGCAAGATGGAAGGCATCGAAGAGCCGCTCGGCCGCATGGTCGAGACGGCGTATGTCAACGAAGCGGCGCGCGCCGTCACGGCATCGATGGTGGCACGCGGCGAGAGGCCGTCGGTGATTTCGGCGTTGATGAAGTATCAGACAACGGAGCGCATGCGCCGCACCGTCAACGATGCGATGGACATTCATGGCGGCAGGGCGATCTGCGATGGGCCAACGAACTATCTGCAGGCGGCCTATCAGGCGGTGCCGGTGGCCATTACCGTGGAGGGCGCGAATATCCTCACGCGCACCTTGATCACGTTTGCCCAAGGCGCGCTGCGCTCGCATCCCTACCTCTACAAGGAGGTCAAGGCAGTTCAGGACGCCGACACCAAGCGTGGGCTCGACGCGTTCGAGGCTGCGTTCCTCGGACACATCCAGTTCGCGACCGGCAACGTGTTTGGCGCGTTGTTCCACAATCTCACCGGTGGCTTCTTCGGCAACGTGCCGGAGAAGGCGTATGGCACGGCGGAGTGGTATCGCCAGTTGTCGCGCTCGAGCCGTAACTTCGCGCTGGTGGCGGACATCACGGTTGCGGTGCTCGGCGGCGGCCTCAAGGTGAAGCAGAAGCTCACAGGGCGGCTGGCCGACGCATTGTCCGAGCTGTACATGACCGCGTGTGTGCTCAAGCGCTACGAAGATGACGGCAAGCCGGCATCCGACCAGTTGATCGTCGCTATGGCAGCGCAGAACGGACTGTACCGATTCCAGGTTGCACTGCGCGGCACCATCGAGAATTTTCCGGTGACGTGGGCGCGGATCTTGATGCGGATGCTCGTGTATCCGCTCGGCGGGCACTATAAACCTGCCTCCGACCGCTTGACGCACGACGTTGTGCGTCTGGTGATCGAACCCGGAGACGTCCGCGACCGGTTGACCCGCTACATGTTCGTCTCGAAAGATCCGCGTGATCCGACCGGTTTGCTTGAAATCACGATGACGAAGGTGATTGCCGCCGAGCCGGCCGAGAAGAAACTGGATCGCGCAGTCCGCGACGGCTTGGTGCAGCGCTTCCACGGCATCGACTGGATTGGCGATGCCGTGAAGAAAAACGTCATCACCGGGAGCGAAGGCGTACTGTTGCGCGAGGTCGAAGCCTTGACGGCGCGCGTGATCGCGGTCGATGATTTCGATCCGGCCGAGGTCAGGCCAAATTATATGTCGTCCGGGCATAATGCGCGTGCGGTGCAATCTGCTGCGGAGTAGATCTGTTCCCTCTCCCTGCGTTGCCGCGGAGAGGGAAATAAGGAGATAGCCATGCCAGGCATCGAAACATTGAAGGACTGGAAGTTCACCGTCGACGAAGAAGGGATTGCCTGGGCGGTGTTCGATCGCGAGGGCGAGAGCGCGAATTCGCTCGGGCGGCGTGCGCTCGTTGAGCTTATGGAGATCTTCGATGATTTCGAGAA
>JANOOW010000159.1:0-1878 GCA_031421555.1 Hyphomicrobiaceae bacterium
ACCCTGCTTCACGGTATGCTGGCCGATCCAATCGGCCGGAGGCGGCGATGATGCGGGAGCTGGCGCAGCAGCACCGCCACCGGCCTCTAATCCCGCCATACGCACCGGAAGCGCCGCGCGCTGGATCGGCTTTTGCGGCGCCGGCGCACGCGCGATGGACCGGCTCGCCGGCAGCACGAGCTTCTGCCCGGGCTTGAGGTTCGGCGTCGCCAGCTGATTGACCGTCATCAGTTCGTTGACGGCCACCGCGTGCTTCTTCGCGAGGCCGAACAGGGTGTCGCCCTGCACCACCTCGATCGTCGCACCCGGCGCAATTGGTTTGGCCTGAGCAGCCGCCACACTACCGATCGGGCGCGGCGCGATCGACGGTGCGCGCTGCGGGGCGGCTTGCTGAGGTAGCGGCGATACCGGCTCCGGCAACGCCGACATGCGGACATTGCCGGTCTGTGTGTTGTTGGCGCGCGGTGGATAGTATGTGCCGCCCGATGCCGGCGCCTCTGCCGGTGGCGTGTCTCCAAGCCTCGATGCTTCACCCTTGCGCATGCCCTGCGGGGGAATGCTGGCGCTGGATTTATCGGTCAGGCCATAGCCCTGGCCGTCGAAACGCGAAATGTCGGCGCTGCAACCGCCGATGATCAAGGTCGCGATGAGCGAGAACGCAAGCGGCTTCGAACGTAAAAAATGCCCGCCAGCTAAGAGCCGCAGACTGAACAAAGGTCGAGAAAGCAGAACTAGTTTACGCGACATGGTACACCTCTACTGCCATAAACGCTTAACCCTGTTCCGGTTAACGGCGCCTTAACGCGGCACCGCAATTGGAAACTTCGGCGGCACATCGGCCTGGCAGTTTCGGATTTGATCATCAGTGCGGGGCTCATTGCGCAGTCATTGCGCATGCTGAACTGTACGCATCCATTTAGGACGGCTGAGGGCCGATTTGCGTCGCCATCGTGACAAACGATGCGAGCCGCTGATTGTCAGATGTCATGGTAAATTTGAGGTGTAGAGCCACCGATTTCAGGGCGCGAACTTTGCGGTCAAAGGATCGATCATGGCATCCGCAGTCATGTTCATGGCGAGCGGCGTGATCGAAATGAATCCGTTGTAGACGGCGTCCAAATCAGTGCCTGCGGCAGCGGCTGAACGGCGGCGTTCGTAGGCCAGCCAATAGTAGTGTTCGCCCCAGGTATCGCGACGCGCATCGATCGACAGCAAACCCGGATCACGCCGGCCTTGGCGTGTGATCCGGATACCCTCGACATTGCCCGGCTCGCGATCGGGAAAATTGACGTTCATCAGATGCCCTGCCGGCCACTCGAGTTGCAGCAGCGTTTCGATGACTTTCGGTCCGTGTTCGATCGCCGTTTCCCAGCGCGGGATCTTGCTTTCGAATCCGAACGCCTGGCTGAGCGCGATCGACCTGATGCCGACCAGCGTCCCCTCGAACGCTCCGGCAATTGTGCCCGAGTAAGTCATGTCCTCGGCCATGTTTGCGCCGCGATTGATACCGGACAGGATCAGGTCTGGCAGCTTGTCCACCATCACGCTGCGAATCGCCATGATCACGCAGTCGGTCGGCGTGCCGCGAACAGCATAGGCGTTGTCCGCCATCTCGCGCATCCGCAGCGGTTCATGCAGCGACAGCGAGTGACCCTTGCCGGATTGATTGGTTTCCGGCGCAACGACGGTCACGTCATCCGACATCGTCGCCGCAATCTGGCGCAGCGCATGCAGCCCCGGCGCATCGATGCCATCGTCATTGGTGACCAGAATACGCATTGGCTTTGCCTCGTGAATTATAGGTGGATCTCACCTTGCGATCGTCCGCTTCACGTAAAACGAGTCGTGTCCCGTAGGTTGGGTCAAGCGAAGCGCGAC
>JANOOW010000160.1:0-2723 GCA_031421555.1 Hyphomicrobiaceae bacterium
GTGCAGCATGGCATAAACCTCGTCACCATCCTGTTCAACAACTCGTCTTATGGCAACGTGCTGCGCGATCAGAAGCGCATGTATGAAGGCCGCGATTCCGGCTCTGCGCTGCGCAATCCAGACTTCCAGATGTTCGCCCGCAGCTTCGGCGTGCCGTCGTGGAAGGTGACGGATGCAAAGGGATTGAAGGTTGCGCTGACCGAGGCGCTTGCCACCAACTCGCCCACGCTGATCGAGGTTGTTACCGACATCGCGAGCGAGACCGAGCCGTGGCAATTCCTGGCGCCGACCCGGCCGTGAGCGCGTCGCTGTTTACGCCTGCAACTTCTTGATCAGGGCTTGCGCGGCGGCGGGGTTGCGCACCTTGGCGCCTGAGATGAAGTAGACGAAGACATCGCCGCGTTTGGACCAAGCGCGCGCTTGATCGGCGAAACCGCTCAGTTCCTTGGCGGTGACGCCGGTTTTCAGTTTTTCTTGCGCGGACATCAACCGTGCGTAGGTGAAGCCGGCTGTCGGCTGATCGATCTCCGGGAACTCGTCGTCCTTTGCGTAAACGATGGCGACGTTGTGCGCGCGGGCAAGGTCGTAGAACTCAGCCGTCGCAAAACTCGCGTTGCGAACTTCGATGGCGTGACGCAAGGCGATGCCATCGGCGCTTATCGGCAGGAGTTTGAGAAACGCACCGAAATCTTGCGGGTCGAACTTCTTGGTCGCCATGAACTGCCAATTGATCGGCCCGAGCTTAGGCCCTAGCTCAGTTAGGCCTTGTGCGATGAACCGCTCGATCGAGGGTCCCGCCTCGGCGAGGACTTTCCGGTTGGTGCAGTAGCGTGACGCCTTCACTGAAAACACGAAATCATCCGGCGTCTCGTCGCGCCACTTGCGCCAGCTGTCCGGCTTGAAGGTCGAGTAGTACGTGCCGTTGATCTCGATCGACGTCAGCGCGCGCGAGGCAAATTCCAGCTCGCGCTTTTGTGTCAGGTCATCGGGATAGAACACGCCGCGCCAAGGCTCGAACGTCCAGCCGCCGACGCCTACCTTGACTTGCCCGGGCATTGCGTCCTCCGTTCAAGGTAATCAGCCGCCAACCAGCGGCGGCAAAATAAACACTTCGGCGCCGTCGGGAATGGGAGTTAGAAACGCCCCGCGATAGACGGTGCCATTGACCGCGACGGTAACGCCACGATCCAACACTGGTTTCAGCCCAGGATAAAGCTCGCCTAATCGCGTCAGCATCTCGCGGATCGTCGATGCTTCGACGTCGAATTCGGTGACGCCGCCAGCTTGCGACATCAAAGGTCCGCCGAGTTTGACGTGTAGCATCGCTTACGACTTCTTCTCTCCGATCGCCTTCAGCAGACGTGGCGGCGACATCGGGATCTCGGTCATGCGCACGCCGGCGGCGGCTGATATCGCGTTGGCGATGGTGGCCAGCGGCGGCACGATCGGCGTTTCACCGACACCGCGCACACCATAGGGGTGGCCGGGGTTCGGCACTTCGACGATGACGGTGTCGATCATCGGCAGGTCGGAGGCAACCGGGATTCGATAGTCGAGGAAGCCCGCGTTTTGCAGCCGGCCGTCGGCGCCGTAGACGTACTCCTCGTTCAAAGCCCAGCCGATGCCCTGCGTTGCGCCGCCCTGGAATTGACCCTCGACATAACTTGGATGCACGGCCTTGCCGGCGTCCTGGCACACCGTATAGCGCACGACGCGGGCACGGCCGGTTTCCGGGTCGATCTCGACATCGGCGATGTGGGTGCCGAAGCTGACGCCGGCACCGTCGGCGTTGAACTCGAAGTGGCCGGCGATCGGCCCGCCGGTGGTCGAGGCTTGCTCCGCGATTTGCTTCAGCGACAGCGGCTCGAATTTGCCGGCATTGGCCCCAGCCGGTTTGCAGTGGCCTTTCTCCCAAACGACGGCGTCCTTCGAAATACCCCAGATCGCGGCGGCGCGGCCGCACAGTTTCTGCACCGCATCGCGCACGGCGTTGATCGTGGCGAGGCCGGCCGAAAACGTGACGCGGCTGCCATCCGTCATGTCGCTAAAGCCCAACGATGAGGTGTCGGCGACGATGGCGTTGACGCGGTCGTAGGGGATGCCGAACTCTTCCGCCGCCATCAGACACATCGAGGCTCTGCTGCCGCCGATGTCCGGCATGCCGACGGCGAGCCCGATCGTGCCGTCGATGTTAACCGTCAGCGACACTGACGTGTTGCCGCCGAAGTTGAACCAGAATCCGCAGGCGACGCCGCGTCCCTGGTTCTTGCCCAATGGCGCCTTGTAATGCGGATGGTTTTTCGCGGCTTCGAGCGTTTGCTTGAGGCCGATACGCCCGAACTTCGGCCCGAACGACGATTGTCCACCTTCCTCGATCGCATTCATCAAGCGGAAATCGATCGGATCGATGCCGATCTTTTCGCCGATCTCCTGCATGACGCTCTCGACCGCGAATGCCGCCATCGGCGCGCTGGGCGCGCGGTAGGCCGCGAGCTTCGGCCGGTTGGTGACCACGTCCCAGCCGGTAACGCCAACGTTTTCGAGCGCGTAGCAGGCGAACGACGCCATCGCTCCCATTTCGACGAGCGAGCCTGGAAAAGCGCCGCCCTGGTATTTTAACTCGGCTTCGGCGGCTGTGATCTTACCGGCTTTGGTGGCACCGACTTTGACGCGAATGCACGTGCTTGCAGTGGGGCCGGTGGCGCGGAACACCTCCGAGCGAT
>JANOOW010000161.1:0-2829 GCA_031421555.1 Hyphomicrobiaceae bacterium
GTCGTTAATCCCTGGCGGCGCAAGTCGAAAAGCGGTGCGGTTTCGAACGATAAACTGGTGCCGGGCGGTTCGTCGGGCGGATCGTCGGCGGCGGTCGCGGCAGACTTGTGCCTCGCTGCAACCGCAACCGACACCGGCGGGTCGATCCGCCAGCCTGCGGCTTTGACGGGTACGGTTGGCATCAAACCGACCTATGGCCGCTGCTCGCGCTGGGGCATCGTCGCATTTGCGTCCTCGCTGGATCAGGCCGGCCCGATCGCCAAGACCACGCGCGATGCCGCGATACTGTTGAAGGCGATGGCGAGCCCGGACCCGAAGGATTCGACCTGTGTCGATGTTCCGGTGCCCGATTACGAGGCAGAGATCGGCAAGTCGCTGAAGGGTCTGCGCGTCGGCGTGCCGAAGGAATATCGCGTCGATGGCATGTCGCCGGAAATCGAGGCGCTTTGGCAGAACGGCATCGCCTGGCTGAAGGATGCCGGCGCGACAATTCACGATATTTCGTTGCCGCACACGAAATATGCGCTGCCGGCCTATTACATCGTGGCGCCGGCCGAGTGCTCGTCCAATCTCGCGCGTTACGACGGCGTCCGGTATGGCTTGCGCATTCCGGGCCGCGATGTGCTCGAAACCTACGAGAACACGCGCGCTGCCGGCTTCGGCCACGAGGTGCGCAAGCGTATCCTGATCGGCACCTACGTGTTGTCGGCGGGCTACTACGATGCCTACTACCTCAAGGCGCAGAAGGTCCGCACGCTTATCAAGCAGGACTTCGACACGGCGTGGAACTCGGTCGATGTGGTGCTGACGCCGACCACGCCGTCGCCGGCATTCGCGGCCGGCGAAAAGTCCGGCGATCCGCTGGCGATGTACCTCGAAGACATCTTCACCGTCACCGTGAACATGGCAGGGTTGCCGGGTATCTCGGTGCCAGCGGGACTATCGAGCCAGGGCACGCCACTCGGCCTGCAGCTGATCGGCAAGCCGTTTGACGAGGGCACGCTGTTCCGCACTGCCCAAGCGATCGAGGATGCTGCAGGACGCTTCCCTGTGCCCGCGAAGTGGTGGGCTTAGCCAGCGGCGGCAAGCCGCGCAAAAAAGCCGTCGCCTCCTAGCAGGCCAACGGGCAGGCTTGCACCTCGGCGATTTCCTAGGACGATCGCCACCACGACTTGGGTCACATTGGCCTGCCGCGAACTGCGCGGCCGGGAGATGTGCGTGGCGTTCCATTGGCAAGCGGTGCTGGCAGCAGCTTTGATATCGGCTGGCTGTGCGCAGACGTCGAAGGTCAGCGATGCCGTATCGCCGGTGACGCTGGCCGCGGCCAACAAGGCTGTCGCCTTGATGCGCATTGGCGCCGCCAGTCCCAACTGCATCAACGTCGCCGTACTGCTTGGCACCCGCGACGGTGACGGCTTCCGCCGTGGCCAGGTGATCACCGTTGCCAACGTGCGCTCGATGGCGGAGCAACCCGTCGCCGAAGTCGAGCTGGAACCGGGCGAGCACCACGTGATCGGATATGGCTGCGCTGCCGACAGCGGCAAGGCAAAGATGGTCATGGACAAGACAGGACCGCAAACCTACCGCACAAGCTACGCCCACTTTACGGTGAAAGCGGGTGAGGTCGTCAATGTCGGGTATCTGAACTTCGGCGCCTCACATGCCGGCCGATCGGCGTTCGGGCGACCGCTGCTCGTCGAAGTGTCGATCACGGATTGGCCGTTGCGGGAGGCTGAGCATTTCAAGATCAAGCGGCCGCATCTGTTCGCCCAGATGTCGACGCGGCTGATGCAGGTCACCGATCGCGGACCAGCGGCGCCGTCGGACGACGAGTGTCAGCGGTTGCGAGCGCTGCAGGCAACCGGCAAGATGCAGACGCTGCCGGCATCGTGCGGCGCGCCTGCTTCGGCGTCATCGAGCACCAAAAAAGCCCGCAGCACTTGAACAAGCGGGGCCATGGCAATAAGGACGAGGTCAACCGCGCCCGATCCGGAGCCCTCCCATGCCGCCTCGTTTACCCGCCGACTGCCCTACCATGACCGAAGTGCGCACCGAGATCGACCGCGTCGATGCGGCGCTCGTCGGTTTGATCGCGGAGCGCTTCGGTTATGTCGAACGCGCCTGGCAGATCAAACTTACCGAGAAAGCGGCGGCGAATGTGCCGTGGCGCAACCAACAGGTGATCGACAAGGTACGGGCAATCGCCGCCGAAAAAGGCGTATCGCCCGACTTGTGCGAGGCGCTATGGCGGCAGATGATCGGCTGGTTCATTCAATACGAAGAAGAAAAGCTGCGCGCCGATATCGAGAAGAAGTAGGATCTGGGAAGCTGTGCGGCCGTTGTGTCTCTTGAACGATCCATGTTCAGACCCTTTTGGAGAACCGCCATGTCGAAGACCAATGCCGGCAAGTTCTACATCGATGGCGCCTGGGTGGCGCCGGTCGAAATGCGAACGATCGATGTGATCAACCCCGCCACCGAAGCCGTCATCGGACAGATTCCGCTTGGCTCGGCAGCCGATGTCGATCGCGCAGTCGCCGCCGCCCGCGCCGCTTTTCCAGCATTTGCCGCGACGTCGCGCGAAGAGCGGATGGCGTTGCTGCAGCGGATCATCGATGTCTACAAACGCCGGTTCGCCGAGATGGGTGCCGCCATCTCCGAGGAGATGGGCGCGCCGTTGAGCTTCGCCACCAAGTTCCAGGCGGGCGCTGGCATGGGTCACTTCCGCACTGCACTCGATGTCCTCAAGACGTTCCCCTTCGAGGAGACGATCGGCACGACCCAAGTTGTCCGCGAGCCGATCGGTGTGGCGGGCATGATCACGCCGTG
>JANOOW010000162.1:0-1676 GCA_031421555.1 Hyphomicrobiaceae bacterium
CTGAAGCCGATGAAATGGCTGCTTGGGATCGCTTCTTCGCACGGCACGGGTGAGTCCATGCTGGACATGGTGAAGTTCATCGGCTCCCCGCTGTTTCAAGTGGGTAGCCTGAGGTCGAGTTTGCCGGCGATGAGGTATGTCATCGCCTTCAGGGTCTCGCGGTTTCGATAGCCGCGCGCCCTGGCTTTGGCGGCCTGGACGAGGCTGTTGATGGCCTCGATGAGGCCGTTGGCGATGCGGCTGTCGAACCACGCGAGGATTCCGTCGCGGTGACGTCGGATGGTTTTTGCGACAGCCTTGATTGGCTCGATGCGCGAGCGCATCGCCCAGCTGTCCCACTTGTCCATCATGAGTTCGGCCCAGCCGCGCGTCGGCTGCGCGTAGACCTCCTGGAAGGCGCAGCGCAGTTGATAGGCACGCGCTGTTTTCAGATGCAGCTTTGACAGTGCGACCAGCGTTTCCTTGGCGCCGCTGGACAAGTTCTGCTCGTTCTTCAGCCAGACGTAGCGGCTGCCTTTCAGCTCAGGACGCACCTTGCTTTCGACGCGGCGCGTGTCGTCGACGGCGCGGCCCATCAACTGCATGACGTGGAATTTGTCGAAGGTAATCGTGGCCTCGGTGAGGTTTTCCGTGACGCCCTTGATAAAGGCGCCGCTCATGTCGATGCAGACCTCCTTGATGCGTGAGGCGTCGGAGTTGTGCGCGTCGACGTGATCGGCGAACTGCCGAACCGTGTCGGCATCTCGGCCATCGGCCACGAACGCGACGCGGCGCTGATCGATGTCGACGAAGAGGGTAATGTAGTCGTGGCCGCGCTTCGCCGCGGTCTCGTCGATGCAGACGCGGCGGAGATCGGCGAGATCCATGCGTGCAACGGCCGCTTTCACGTAGTGGAACACGATGCGCCACAGCCGCGTGTCGTGCTCGCCGACGAGGCGCGCCGCGGCGGCGACCGGCATGTGCGCGACGAGCGTCATGGCCAGCGCCTCGAACAGCAGCGAGAAGCCAGACCCTTTGCGCGCCCACGGCACATTGATCTGCTTCACGCCGCACTTGGTGCAACTGATGCGCGGCACACGTGCGGTGAGGAACGCCTGATGCTGGAAGAAATCCAGATGCCGCCATGTCTTCTCTGCGGTGTCGTGCACGGGACAACCGTCGGCATGGCAATCCGGACAGGCGAAGCGGGAACCAGCCTTGAAGTCGACACCGATATCGAGGCGCTTCTTGGCGCCGTCGAAGGTGGACGCCGCGACGAACCACGGCGAGGTGATGCCGAGAGCCAGCTGAAAGAGGTCGTTGTTGTCGCGCATGTCGGCACCAGGGTTGGAGTTCGATCCTGGACCCAGTGTGCCGCCATGCCGGCCGACCCTCAAGGCCAAGCCCTACGGGCGCGCAAATGCGCGGCCTTGACCGCCGACCGTCACGTCGGCGTATGCTCTGCCATCAGGATCAAGCCGCCATCCGACCGCTCAACCACCCACGCGGGACAGCGAGGAGGCAGTTTTTGCGCCTTGCGGGCAATCGAGCGACTGAGTGGGCTGGTCAAGCTTGTCCCAGAGCAACCGCGCACGCTCGATGCGTTCTAGTAATTCGCGACCGAGTTCGTTTTGCAGTAAATGTGGAAGACGCTCGGCTTCGGACAACCCATTTTGTAGGGATATCGCGAGCATTTT
>JANOOW010000163.1:0-5386 GCA_031421555.1 Hyphomicrobiaceae bacterium
GACTTCCAAGTGGTCGCGCGGTCACGACGAGAAAGAGTGTCAGCTGCGCTCCAGGGCGACGGCGCCTAGACCCGGGGGCGCGTCGTCACTCAGCCCAACACCCTAACCCGCCAGCTCTTCGCGCAGCATTTCTAGTTCGAGCCACTGCTCCTCGGCTTTGGTGAGCTTGGTCTCGGCCTTTTTGAGGTCGGCTGCGGCGGCATTGAATGCGCCGACGTCCTTCGTGAACAGGTTAGGCGTCGCGAGTGTGTGCTGCAGCCGCGCAATATCGGCGTTGATCTTTTCGATCTGGCCGGGCAGCGTTTCGAGCGCGTGCTTCTCTTTGAACGACAACTTGCGTTTCTGCGCATTAGGCATCGTTGCCGAAGTGCTCGACATCGTGCGGGAGCGATCGCTCTTTGCATCCGGGGCTTGCTTGGTCGAGGACAGATCCGCGCCTCGGCGTTGGGCGATCATGTCGCTATAGCCGCCGGCGTACTCGGTCCAGCGGCCCTCGCCTTCGGCCGCGATGACGCTGGTGACGATGCGGTCGAGAAAGTCGCGGTCATGACTGACGAGCAATACCGTCCCCGCGTAATCGTCCAGCAGCTCCTGCAGCAAATCGAGCGTTTCGAGGTCGAGGTCGTTGGTCGGCTCGTCGAGCACGAGAATGTTCGACGGCTTGGCTAGCACGCGGGCGAGCAGCAATCGCGCACGCTCGCCACCCGACAACACGCTGACCGGGCTACGCGCCTGTTCGGGTTGGAATAGGAAGTCCTTCATGTAGCTGGCGACGTGCCGGACCTGACCATTGACGGTGACCTTGTCGCCCTTGCCCCCGGTCATCGCCTCGGTGACGGTCCACGCCGGATTGAGCTCATCGCGGCGCTGATCAAGCTGCACGAGTTCGAGATTTGCCCCGAGCCTGATCGTGCCAGCGTCCGGTGCCAACTCCCCGATCAGCATCTTGAGCAGCGTCGTCTTGCCGGCGCCGTTCGGGCCGACAAGGCCGAGGCGATCGCCACGCATCAGCCGAATGCTGGCATCGGCTACTACGGTGTTGCCCTCGAACGACTTCGAAATGCCGATGGCCTCGACGACGTGTTTGGCCGAGGTCGAACCTTCCGCCGCGGTCATCGTCACGTTGCCGGTGACCTTGCGGGCCTCGCGCTTTTCCTGCCGCATCTCGGCTAACAGTGCAACGCGACGAACATTGCGCTTGCGACGGCCGGTGACGCCGCCGTGCATCCACTGTTGTTCGCGCGCGATTTTGCGATCGAGCTTATGCGATTCGAGCTCCTCTTCCTCCAGCACCTTGTCGCGCCACGCTTCGAACATGCCGAAGCCTTGCTCGTTGCGCCGGGTGACACCGCGGTCGAGCCATACGGTCGCCTTCGAAAGGTTTTCCAGGAACCGGCGGTCGTGGCTGATCAGAATGATCGCCGCCCGCAGGTTCCGCAGTTCCTTCTCGAGCCATTCGATCGCGGGCAGATCGAGATGGTTCGTCGGCTCGTCGAGCAGCAGAATGTCGGGACGCGGCGCCAGTACG
Source organism: Hyphomicrobiaceae bacterium (assembly GCA_031421555.1). Taxonomy (GTDB): domain Bacteria; phylum Pseudomonadota; class Alphaproteobacteria; order Rhizobiales; family Hyphomicrobiaceae; genus JAKFWF01. The sequence goes on from JANOOW010000163.1 coordinate 1,529, forward strand.
TAGGCCAACGCGGCGCGACGCGCCTCACCACCCGAAATGTGCGCTGGATCTTCCTGGCCTGTCAGGCCGAGATCGGTCAGTAACGCGATTGCGCGGTGGTGATCATCCTGCGGCCCAAGGCCGGATTCCACGTATTCGAGGGTAGTCGCGAAGCCCGCGAAATCGACTTCCTGCGGCAGATAGCGCGCGCGTGAACTGGGATGGATGAAGCGCTCGCCCTTATCGAAATCAAGCCCGCCAGCCGCGATCTTCAGCAGCGTCGACTTGCCGGAGCCGTTACGGCCGACGAGACAGATGCGATCGCCGGCGCTCACCGACAGTTCGGCCCCGGTCAAAAGCGGCGTGCTGCCAAACGTCAGGTGGATGTCGCGTAGCGCAAGAAGAGGCGGGGCCATGAGTTCACAATTCAGTTGTCGAGGAGGCGCCGGTATGCGCCGATAGCGGCTTCTGCCACATGCTGCTCGGTGAAACCATCCAGCAATCTGCCGCGCGCTGCCGCACCCATGCGCGCAGTTAACGTGGGGTCGGCGATCAACTTTGCCAACGCCTCTGCCAGCGCTGCCGCGTTATTCGGCGGCACGATCAGGCCTTCGATGCCATCGCGCACAAAGTAACGGCAGCCCGGTACGTCGGTCACGATGAGCGCGCGGCCGGTGGCGGCGGCTTCGAGGAGGGCCCGTGGCAGACCTTCGCCGCCGCGCGAAGGGACGACGGCAAAGCTCGTTTTCCGCCAGAATCTGCCCGCATCGTCGACCCGGCCGAGGCACGCTATGCCGCTTGTTCGTCCCCACTGATCGAGTTGATCTTGCGGTATCGAACGTGGGTTGGCGGCGTCCGGAGATCCGCCGAGCTGCAGCGTAAGCGCAATGCCGCGCTCCGCCAGCATCGCATGCGCTTCGACCAGCACGTCGACGCCCTTCGTCCACACCATGCGGCCGAGGTAACCGGCGACGGCGGGGACGGCCTCTGGCACCGGCGTGGCCGGAAGCAACGCGGGATCGACGCCCGCGCCACCTAAAATTGTGACATCGCCGCGCCCGGCCCACGCTGCGCCGGCAACGCGAGCAGCATCGTCGGGATTTTCCACCAGCAGAGCCGTATCGGCGCGCTGCAGCAAACGTCTGATGAAGCGCAGCGTCATATCATAAAGCGAGAACCCACGGCCAGCCGATGCGGTGCCAGCAAAGCCCACGCCGGTCAGATGCATCACAAACTTGGCCTTGCCCGCCCGGCCATTCATCGCGACAAACGCTAGTCCGGCGAGGGCGATCGGCTTCAGCGCAATCGCGTGCACGACGCTTGGACGTTCGTCGCGGATCAATCGCAGCAAGCCGCGCACGATGCCAGCCTGCCGCACCGGATCGAACGACGCGCGCTGGAAATCGAACGGGATGACGCGCGCACCCAATGCTTCGATCTCGGCGCGCCGATGCAACACGGTCGTCACCACCACGACCTCGCGGAACGTGGCGGCGAGCGCACGAATGACCGGCTGGAAGTGCGAGAGCACGAACCAGTCCTCGGTGACGCACAGCATCACTTTCGCCGGGATTTGATTTTGCGGAGACCGGGATTGCATGACGCGCTTGTCGCAGCACGCAACACACCGATGCAAGCGCGCGGTTGTGTCCATCCGCAATTCAATCTACGTATACGTTAATCAACCACATAGGAATTTGGCCATGGCTTCGTCAAACGCGCTGCAAATTACCGTCCTTCCTGGCGATGGCATCGGCCTCGAGGTGATGGAGCCGTGCCTCACGCTATTGGCGGCGGCCGAAAAGCGCGTCGGTGGATTTTCGCTGAAGTTGAAGGAGGAGCCGGCGGGAGCCGTGCACTACCGCGAAACCGGAACCGCGCTGCCCAAGGCGACACTCGATATCGCGTCCAAGGCCGATGCGATCCTGCTCGCGGCGATGGGTCTGCCCTCGGTGCGCTATCCCGATGGCACGGAGATCATGCCGCAAGTCGATCTGCGCATGGAGCTCGGCCTCTATGCCGGTGTGCGCCCAGTAAAAACGGTGCCGGGTTTGCCCGTGGTACTCGCCGATCCGCGCGCCGCCAACCTCGATTTCGTGCTGATCCGTGAATCGACCGAGGGCCTCTTTGCGACGAAACAGAAGGGTGCGGTCGTCAACGATATCTGCGCCACGGAGACGCTGGTGATGACGCGGGCCGTCAGCGAGCGCTTGTTCGATTTCGGCTTCAAGCTGGCGGCGCATCGCAAAGCCCGCGGTAAACCGGGACGTTTGACGCTCGTCGACAAGGCCAACGTGTTCATCTCGTTCGCGTGGGCGCGGAAGATCTTCGATGAGCGCGCGGCGAAATTTCCCGATATCCAGAAGAGCTACGCCTATGTCGATGCGACGGCGCTCGACATGGTCCGCCGTCCGTGGACCTTCGACGTGATGGTCACCGAGAATATGTTCGGCGACATCTTGTCGGATCTGGGCGCAGGCTTGATGGGCGGCATGGGCATGGCGCCGTCAGCCGACATCGGCGATAATCACGCCGTGTTCCAGCCCTGCCACGGTACCGCGCCGGATATCGTCGGCCAAGGCAAGGCAAACCCGACCGCGATGTTCCTGTCGGCGGCCATGATGCTCGAATGGCTCGGCGACCGGCACGGCGAAAAGTCATTGCACAAGGCTGCCAATTTGATCGAGGCGGCGGTCAGCCACGCCTATCTAACGCACAAGTTCGTGCCGTTCGAGATGGGCGGACCGGCCGGTACCAAGGCCATTACCGACGCCGTGTTCGATGCCCTGAAGGTCGTCGATCTCGATGCGATGACACCCGTCTAGTGCGCTTGGGGGCAGCTAACGCAAAGCGGATAACTGTCCCCGTAGCCGCACTCCCGCAGTAACTGTTCGCCTTCAAATCCCTATGCTAGCTTGATGCACGGCTGTCACACGCGGCGGCTAAACGCACAATCGTGCTCGGCCGTGGCGCGAGCACGTTCAACCCGGAGGCGATCGATGAAGGCTATGAGTTTACGTGTATTTTTGGCGGCAGGCGCAGTTGCGTTTAGCGCGCTGCCCGCGTTGGCGCAAACCGAAATCCAGTGGTGGCATGCGATGACAGGCGCCAACAACGACGTCGTTGTCAAGCTGGCTGAGGAATTCAACGCCTCGCAGAAAGAATACAAGGTCGCTCCCACCTACAAGGGCAGCTACGCCGACACGATGAACGCCGGGATCGCTGCCTTCCGTGCCGGCAACGCACCGCACATCATGCAGGTGTTCGAGGTCGGCACCGCGACGATGATGGCCGCCAAGGGCGCCGTCAAACCGGTGCAGGACCTGATGAAGGAAGCCGGCGAGCCGTTCGATCCGAAGTCGTACCTGCCTGGCATCACCGGCTACTATTCGACGGCGAAGGGCGAGATGCTGTCGTTCCCGTTCAACTCCTCGTCGATGGTGATGTGGATCAACAAGGACCAGCTGAAGAAGGCCGGGCTCAACGCCGACGCGCCGCCGAAGACGTGGCCGGAAGTTTTCGAAGCCGCCAAGAAGTTACGTGCATCGGTTTCGCCGACCTGCGGCTTCTCGACGGCGAGGACCACCTGGGCGCATATCGAGCAGCTTTCGGCCTGGCATAATGTGCCGCTCGCAACCAAGGCGAACGGCCTGGATGGCTTCGATACCGAGCTCAAGTTCAACTCGCCGCTGCACGTGAAGCACCTGACCAATCTGGTCGAGCTGCAGAAGGACAAGACCTTCGATTATGCCGGCCGCACCAATGCTGGCGAGGGCAGGTTTACGTCCGGCGAATGCCCAATCTTCCTGACGTCGTCGGCGTTCTACGGCAACGTCAAAGCGAATGCCAAGTTCGAATTCACTGCGGTGCCGATGCCGT
>JANOOW010000164.1:0-2106 GCA_031421555.1 Hyphomicrobiaceae bacterium
CACGATTTCGGCATTGAGATCGGCACGTCGTTCGGCCCGCTGCATGGCAAAATCTGGCGCATCGGCACCATGGGCTACGTTTGCCGCAAGGCCAACATTCTGCGCTGCCTCACCTCGTTCGAGTCGGTGCTGCGCCGCAATGGTCACGCCAGCCCCGCTGGTGCCGGTGTCGATGCCGCCTACAAGGTTTATGCCGAAGCTAGCCAGTGAGTGACCAGCGTTACGCATGTCCTCTTGCTTTTGCCGCCAATTCGCCGCACATATCGGCTATGTTCGAGGGGGGCCGGGAGTACCGGCTGAGACGGCGCTAGAGCGAGCCGCCACCCTTAGAACCTGATCCGGGTCATGCCGGCGAAGGGACGGACGAGCGCCATGAAATTACCGATTAAGCCTCCACCATTTTCTCTCGAGGACTTCGAGAGTCCGCTGCAGCCCATTACCTGGGCCGCAAAGTCTGTGCTTCTGCTCGAAGGGCATAAGGTGCTCATCGACCAGATCCGCGCCGCCATTGCCAAGGTTGGCGCACCTGATCTGGAAGTCGCCAAAACCGCCGATGAAGCGCTCGATATGATCGGCTATGCCAGCCGCCCGTTTGACGTGGTGCTGCTGAGCACCTGTGGTCTGCTCACCGACGCCCAGCACGTCATTGGCATGTTGCGTCGCCAGCAGCCTCCGAGCGTCGTGTTCGCGTACTTCGGCGGGCAGCCGCCGGACGCGTACCTGTCGCCGAAGTTCATCGGCATCGCCGATTGGCTCGACATTGCCAAGCCGGTGCGCTGGACCCGCTCGGTGGCCCAGAACCTTGATGCGAACGCCACGGTCCGCAACGTCATCAGCCGCGGCCGGGTTCCTTGGCATGCGTCCGTGCCGGTATCCCATCGCATTTACGGTGCGAAACCGGGCGATCCCTTCAAAATACCGCATACCTGAGACCCTTAGCCGTCCCCGCGCCCGATTTGCCGTGGGTCGCCGCTATGCGATCTGTCATCCCGCTCTCGAAATCAAACATCCCCGTGTAAGGACTCCGCCCATGAACAAGATCACCCGGCCGCAAGATCTGATGCTGCCAGAAGTCACGACAGGGCCAATCCACGGCAGCCGCAAGGCCTATGACGCACCGCAAGGATTCGCCGACGTCCGCGTGCCGTTTCGCGAGATCGAGCTGCAAAAGGAAAGCGGCGAAGCGCCGTTCCGCGTCTATGACACCACCGGGCCTTACACCGATGACGCCATCGAAATTGATGTCGAAAAAGGCTTGAGCCGCCATCGCGCCGCCTGGGTGATGGAGCGCGGCGGTATCGAAGAATATGCCGGTCGCGACATCAAGCCGGAAGATAACGGCAATGTTTCCGGCAAGGCCTTAGAGCGCGATTTCCCGAACAAACCGAGGCCAATGCGCGGTTTGCCCGGTAAGCCTGTAACGCAGCTGGAATTCGCTCGTGCCGGCATCGTCACCAAGGAAATGCGCTTCATCGCCCATCGCGAGAACCTTGGCCGCACCGAGGCCCTGGCCCGCGCCAAAGCCGCCCTCAACGACGGCGAAAGCTTCGGTGCCAGCATCCCCGAACACATCACGCCGGAATTCGTGCGCGATGAGGTGGCCCGGGGGCGCGCCGTGATCCCGGCCAACATCAACCACGCCGAAGTCGAGCCGATGATTATCGGCCGCAACTTCCTCGTCAAGATCAACGCCAACATCGGCAACTCCGCCGTCACCTCGTCGGTCGAGGAGGAAGTCGACAAGATGGTGTGGGCGATCCGCTGGGGTGCCGACAATGTTATGGACCTCTCGACGGGCCGCAATATCCACAACACCCGCGAGTGGATCCTGCGCAACTCACCCGTGCCGATTGGCACCGTGCCGATCTATCAGGCGCTGGAGAAATGCGGCGGCGATCCCGTCAAACTGACGTGGGAGCTATACCGCGACACGCTGATTGAGCAATGCGAACAGGGTGTCGACTAATTCACCATCCATGCCGGTGTGCGGTTGGCCTACGTGCCGATGACCGCGCATCGCGTTACCGGCATCGTTTCCCGCGGCGGCTCGATCATGGCGAAGTGGTGCCTAGCGCATCACAAGGAAAGCTTCCTGTACACGCACTT
>JANOOW010000165.1:0-4220 GCA_031421555.1 Hyphomicrobiaceae bacterium
AGTTCCACGCCGCCATCGCGCCCGCGCGCGGCCACGCGAAAACAAAACCAAAAGTGGTCGACAACGCCGAGATGGCAACCCCCCCCATCCCCCTCCGCCCCGAACCACAGTAACGGGGATTAATCCCCCCCCGCGACCCCAATTTCGACTACCCCGGCATCACAGATGAGTGGGAGAGCATCTGCCTCTTGTACACATCCGGCACCACGGGGAACCCGAAGGGCGTCGTGTTCAGCCATCGCGGCGCGCATCTTGGCGCCATGTCGAACGCGCTGACGTTCAAGCTCGACCACCAATCGCGCTATCTGTGGACGCTGCCGATGTTCCACTGCTCGGGCTGGACTTATACCTGGGCGGTGACCGCGGTTGGCGGCACCCATGTGTGTCTGCGCAAGGTCGATCCGAAGCGCATCTTCGAACTGATCGCCGAGCATCACGTGACGCACATGTGCGGTGCGCCGATCGTCCTGACGATGCTGATCCACGCGCCGGCCGAACACAAATGCGCGCTGCCTGTCCGCCCGCGCATGTTGACCGGCGGGGCCGCGCCGTCCTCCACCGTGTTGCGCGAAATGGAGGCGATGGGCTTCGATGTGCTGCACGCCTACGGCACCACGGAGAGTTACGGGCCCTCGCTCTACTGCGCGCCGGGCGACGATTGGGCCGGCCTCGACACCGCGCAGCGGTATTCGTTGATGGCGCGTCAGGGCGTGTCCACCGTCATCGTCGAGGACATCATGGTCGCCGATCCCGAGACGATGAAGCCGGTCGCCCGCGATGGCATGGCGATCGGCGAAATCATGCAGCGCGGCAATACCATCATGAAAGGTTATCTCAAGAACGAGCCAGCGACCGTCGAGGCATTCGCTGGCGGCTACTATCACACGGGCGATCTCGCCGCCTGGCATCCCGACGCCTACATCGATGTGAAGGACCGCTCCAAGGACATCATCATTTCCGGTGGCGAAAACATCTCGTCGCTGGAAGTGGAGGAAGTGCTCTATCGCCATCCATCGGTTATGGAGGCGGCCGTCGTCGCCAAGCCCGATGAGAAGTGGGGCGAAATCCCATGCGCGTTCGTCACGCTGAAGCCCGGCGTTGATCCAGTGAGCACGGAGGATATCGTCGCGTTCTGCCGCGCCCGCATGGCGACATTCAAAATCCCGAAGCGCGTCGTATTTGGCCCGCTGCCGAAAACGTCGACCGGCAAGATCCAGAAATTCGTCCTGCGCGATCAGGCGAAGGATGCGGGGTGACCTGGATGAGACCGTTCGGGTTGAGCCGAAGATGACACCGATCGAGTCGCGCGGCGCCCTCCCACACATGACACCGTTGGGGGTGAGGCAGTATGCCCAAGGCCTGGGATGACACCGGTTGGGTTGAGGCAGTATGCCTCTTCCCTCTAACTGATTGGGTGGCAGGAGGTGCCGGAAGAAAGCCCGTTGACAAGGGCTTGCGAACTGCGCACGTCGTGGCTTGAGATTTGCTGCGCAGCGGGAGGCTTCCCATGGCTTTTGTGACAGGCGACGTAGTGGCGAGTGAAGACGCTGATTTCCCCTTCAAGGTCGTGTTCAAGAAGGGTGAAACGACGATCGCCGAGTGGCTCGTCAAGTCGAAGGACGACGGTGAGGAGCAGATCATCGATTGCCTCGAGGATCTGGCCAATTTTTCTGACGACGACGGCAGTAACGGCGCGCCTTCATAGGCCACTGTGACGCAAGTACCTATCCTCGTTGCGTCAGAGCGCATTTATGACGGCTTGCAGCCTTCCGGCCACCCCGGCGGCAACATCGGTCTTACAGCAGCTGTGAACTCTTGATCCGGGTCACGCGTTACCCAGGCCTTTCGCGCTGCGGGAACTCAAGTTGCATCAGCCGGTTGAGCACGGGTTCGCAAACCGGAGGTCCCCATGTTCCTGCGCGTCGCAAAGCTGCAGATCGAACTACCCGCACCTAAGAAAGCCGACCCCAATGCCGCCGCCGCCCTCCAGGAATTGTTGGGCGGCAAGTACGGAGAAATGTCGACGCTAGGAAATTATCTGTTTCAGAGCTTCAATTTCCGCTCCAAGTCGAAACTCACGCCCTTTTATGAGCTGGTGTCCGCGATAACCGCCGAAGAGCTTGGCCACGTCGAACTTGTTTCCAACGGCATCGCCATGCTCGCCAACGGCCCTGACAAAAAGGCCGACGATACGGGCGATGGAGGGGATATCTCCGATGCGCCATTCAAAAAGATGACCGACATCCGCTCGGCTGCCAGCTTCTTTTCTCATGGCGGCGGCGCGGTGCCGGTGAACTCCAATTCGATGTCGTGGAACGTCGATATGGTGACAACGACGGGCAACGTGGTGTTCGACCTCCTCCACAACTTCCATCTCGAATGCGGTGCGCGCTTGCACAAACTGCGCGTCTACGAAACCTTGACCGACCCGACGGGCCGCGAAGTTTGCGGTTATCTCCTGGTGCGCGGTTCGGTGCACGCCCACGCCTATGCGCTCGCCCTGCAGAAGCTTACCGGCGTCGACATCCACAAAATGCTCCCGACCCCGAACATTCCGCTGGCCAATATTCCCGAGTGTCAAAAGTACCTCGACGAAGGGTCGCATCGCAGGCTCTATACCTTCAGCCCGTCGGACTACACGGCAATCAAAGGTATTTGGGGCGGCGAGGGCGAGATGGCACTTCCGGGCGATCCGGCAGGCGAACTCGAGGTTGTTGAGGGCATGCCCGACGGTGGCAAGATCCATGATCTGGTTGGTCAGCCATCGGCGTTCAGCCCTGACTACGCCCCGGAGGAAATGTACGAGATCGCAGCGCGGCTAACGAAAAAGGCGCACCACGGGGCGGGATCGCTCTGAGATTTTGTGTCGTGACTGAGACATGAGAACGCCTGCAGGTTTCTGCGGGCGTTCAACACTGGTGACGTCCTGCAGCGAATTGTTGACTATCGGACGCCGTCATCGCGCGTCTGCAGTTCCCGCAACCGGGAATGCAAGGCTTCGATTTCATCGAGAAGCTCTAAAACCAGTGCAAGACCGGGCGGGTTGACATCGAGATCGCGTCCCAGGCGCTTGGCTTTGGCCACACGCTCGATACTGAAGCTGGCGAATTGCCATGTTGATCCAGCTGGTTGTGCAGGCTCGATCACGCCGTGCTCCACCAGTTCGATTACCCAACCGGCCTCGACATCGCAGGCGAGGCATAACTGCTCCAGCGTGCACAAAGTGTGCGTTTCCAGCTGCCCAGCGGCCCCGGTTGGCGGTTTCCCGATCATGATTGGCCTTCCAAATTTGCGCGCGGATCAAATACAAGGCGGCTCGCCATCTCGGTATAGGCAGCCTTCGCATCGTCGGTGGCGGCAGGTGGTAGAACGATTTTCAAAACGGCATAAAGGTCGCCGGGTTCGGCCGTGGGGATGCCGCGTCCCTTGACGCGCAGCTCCCGGCCTTGGAAGGATCCCGGTGGAACCTTCAACATAATCGGGCCCGTGGGCGTCGGCACTTTCACGCTGGCGCCCAGTGCCGCTTCCCAAGGTGCAACCGGCAGCTCCAGGTACAGGTTGCGCCCGTCGGCACGATAAAGCGGGTCTGACCGGAATTCGACTTCGAGAAACAGGTCACCTGCAGCACCGGATCCGGTTCCAGGTGCGCCTTGGCCCTTCAACCGGATGCGCTGACCCGCGGTAATACCTTTCGGTATCTGCACGTTGAGCGTCTTCTGCTTGAGGACGACACGGTCTCTTTCGTCTACCTCGGGAACGCTGAGCGAAATCGCCCGCGTGGCGCCGCCGAATGCATCGCGCAAATCGATCATGATCTTGGCGTGATGGTCCTCGCCGTGCGCGGGATACTCCGGCCGTGGTCCGCGAGGCGGCTCACGCGCTCCCATGCGGCCGAAGAGCGTTTCGAAAAAGTCGCTGGCGCTTTGTTGATCGCCTCCAGCGCCTGAGAATTCAAACCCTGCGTCCCACCCAGGCGGCGGTTTGAAATCTTGTCCCGCGCTGAAGTTCTGGCCGACTTGATCGTAGGCAGCCCGCTTCTCCGTATCGCTCAGGACCTCGTTGGCTTCGCTGACTTCCTTGAACTTATCCTCTGCGCCGGCCTCCTTGTTGATGTCGGGGTGAAACTTCCGGGCGAGCTTCCGATAGGACCGCTTGATGTCGTCCTGGGTTGCTTTCCGGTCCAGACCCAAAACCTCATAGTAGTCTTTGAATTGCATGAA
>JANOOW010000166.1:0-18460 GCA_031421555.1 Hyphomicrobiaceae bacterium
CTTGCGAACCCACGTGGGGGCGAGGCAGAGATTATCGAGGATGGTTAAATGCGGAAACAGGTTGAAGCTCTGAAACACCATGCCGATTTCCGAGCGGATTTTGTCGACGTTGCGCACATCGTTGGTGAGCTCGACGCCGTCGACGATGATGCTGCCCTTTTGATGCTCTTCCAGCCGGTTGATGCAGCGGATAAGCGTCAACTTGCCGGAGCCGGAAGGCCCGCAGATAACAATTTTCTCGCCTCGCGCCACAGTGAGGTTGATGTTTCGAAGTACGTGGAATTCGCCGAACCATTTGTTGACGCCGGTCATCTCGATCGCGGGCGCCGCATTCAATGACGTAATCGGTGCAGCACTCGTTGCGGCATCTTGAGCCATGGAACCTCGCTTGGGTCGAAACTCGTTGCGATCGGACGACCATCGGATCGCACTAAAACTATGCACGACGCGCAGGGCAGGCGCAACAGGCCCGCATGACGAAAGATTGAGCTAAGGCCGTCGATTTTCGCGCCACTTGGGACTTTTTCGCTGCCGGGCTATGCACCGAGGATCAGCGCAGCACCCTTCTCTGCGATCATGAGCGTCGGCGCATTTGTATTTCCGCTGGTGATCGTGGGCATCACCGAGGCGTCGATCACGCGTAGGCCCTCCAGGCCCCGCACGCGCAAACTCGGATCGACGACGGCGCGATCGTCGGTACCCATGCGCGCCGTGCCCACCGGATGAAAGATCGTCGTCGAAATATCGCCTGCAGCCTTTGCCAAATCCTCATCCGAGGTGATCTCCGGTCCTGGGCGAAACTCCTCCGGGCGATAGCGCTGCAAAGCGGGCTTGCTGATGATATTGCGCGTCAGGCGGATCGAGTCCGCGGCAACACGCCGGTCATCCTCGGTGGCTAAATAATTGGGATCAATCGTTGGGTGCACGCTAGCATCCGGCGACGTGATCCGCACGTGACCGCGGCTCGTCGGGCGCACGTTACATACGCTCGCGGTGAAGGCCGGAAACGGGTCGAGCGGTTCGCCAAACTTCGGCAGCGTCAAAGGTTGCACATGATACTGCAGGTTCGGCGTCTCGCGGCTCTCGTCCGACCTCGCGAACGCGCCGAGCTGCGACGGCGCCATCGACATCGGCCCGCTTCGCTTCAAGGCGTATTCGAGCGCGATCCCCGCCTTTTGCCAGATCTTTTGTGAGGTCTCGTTCAATGTCCTGACACCGTGCACTTTATAGGCGCAGCGGATCTGCAGATGATCCTGCAGGTTCTCACCCACACCGGGCAGATCGTGCCGCACTTCGACGCCAAGCCCCCGCAATAATCCGCCCGGACCGATGCCCGACACCTGCATGATCTGCGGTGAGCCAATGGCGCCCGCCGCCAAAATTACCTCGCGACGCGCGCTGATCTCCGCTGCCTGCCCGTTCACGCGGACTTCCGCGCCGGTCACCCGCTTGCCCTTGAGGGTCAATCTCGATACCTGGGCGTGGGTAAATAGCGTGAGGTTCTGCCGTCCGAGCGCCGGCCGCAGGAACGCCTTCGACGTATTCCACCTGAGCCCGGACCGCTGGTTCACCTGGAAATAGCTGGACCCCTCGTTGTTGCCGCCGTTGAAGTCCGCAATTTTCGGGATACCTGCCTGCTCGGCAGCGTCAGCGAACGCATCGAGGATATCCCAACGGATGCGCGGTTTTTCGATCCGCCATTCGCCGCCACGCGCGTGCACGGCACCGTGATCGTCCGGCGACATCGCCCACTGATCCTGGTGCTTGAGGAAATACGGCAGCACGTCGTCCCACGACCATCCGGGGTTGCCCATCTGGCGCCACTGGTCGTAGTCCCGCGATTGGCCGCGCATATAGATCATGCCGTTGATCGACGAGCAGCCGCCCAGCACGCGGCCGCGCGGATAGTTCAAGCTGCGCCCGTTGAGGCCAGCGGCCGGTGCCGTAACGTAGCCCCAATCGGTGCGTGGATTGCCCATCAAGTACAGGTAGCCGACCGGAATATGAATCCAGTGATAGTTGTCGCGTCCGCCCGCTTCGAGAAGTGCGACGCGCGTTGCCGGGTTGGCGGACAATCGATTGGCGAGCAGGCACCCGGCAGTGCCGGCACCGATAATGACGTAGTCGAACTCGCCCAAACTCGAAGTCATGTTCGCTTCCCCCGCTGCCCCTGCTTGATAGCTCGCGCATGACGGCTGAGGAAGTGCTTTAGACAGGTGACAGCGTCCGCCCGAGGAAAACCAATTCGTTACCCGCGATCGTCACCCGGTTGATTTCGGTGAAACCACATCGGGCATAGAAGCGGACATTACGGCTCGCCGCATTCGTAACGACGTGCAGTCCAGGGGCACCTTCGGCAATTGCGTGGTTGGCGAAGGCCTCGATCAACCGCGCGCCTAGCCCGCAACCGCGCTGGTCCTCCGCCACGTTGATGTGCAGGTGAGCTGGATAGCGTGCGCTTGACGCCGCAAACGCGCGGGTCATCGGCTGATCGGCGAGGCGTGGATCGAAGGCAGGATCGGCAACAGAACCAACAACGTAGCCAACGGCCCGGTCGCGCCCGTCAACGGCAACGAATGCATGTGACGCATCGCCAGAAAGGTAGCGGCCGAGCCAGCGCTCACGGTGAGCTGATCGTTCAGCTGCACTGGAAAACGTTCTCGTTGCACTCGACGTGGAGAAAATGTGGTCGATAGCAGCCAGCTGTGCCGGTGACCATGCCCGGCCGGCGTAAGCGCAAATCGTGACATTGGACGGGTTCACAACTCGACGCACCGCGCTAGCGTTATCGCGACCGTCGAGACGATGTCGTCGATCGAGGCGCCGCGCGACAGATCGGATATGGGCCGCCGGAACCCCTGCAAGAACGGACCCAGCGCCTGCGCTCCACCAAGTTCCTGCACCAGCTTGTAGGCAATGTTGCCGGAGTCCAGATCCGGGAAGATCAGCACGTTCGCCCGGCCCGCAACGTCGCTCGGCGCCGTGACTTTCTTCGCTGCGACGATTGCCGAAAGTGCCGCATCGCCTTGCAGCTCGCCATCGATCGCCAGGCCAGGCGCCAGCTCTCGCACATGCGCCAAAGCTGCGCGAACCTTTTCAACACGCGCATGTTGCGCACTGCCTTTGGTCGAAAACGAGAGCATGGCGACGCGCGGCGTTCCCCCCAGAAGCTTTGCGCTATCGGCAGATGCAATTGCGATGTCCGCGAGTTCCCGGGCGGTCGGGTCGGCGTTGACGGCGCAATCCGCAAAGATCAGTGCGCGCGCGAGCTTGGTGCCAGTCTGCGGCGTCAGCATCACGAAAAAACTAGACGCGATCTCTATTCCAGCTGCCAGGCCGATCGTCATGAGCCCAGCTTCGATCACCCGTCGCGTCGGATTTGCGGCACCGGCAACGAAGGTGTCGGCTTCGCCCGCCGCAACCAGCGCCCCCGCAAAATACAGTGGTTTCGTCAGCAACCGTTGCGCTGCCTTGGCGGTGAGCGAGGGGCGCGTCGCGGTAATGAATCCCGCCAACTGCTCAAGCCCTAAATTACTAGCCGGATCGTGGATATCGATAGCTGATCGAGCGACGCCAAGTGGCTTGAGCTTTTCCCAAAGGTCATCGGCATCGCCGATCAGGATCGGCCGCGCCAGGCCCTCGCCGGTCAGTTGAACCGCCGCTTGCAGCACGCGCCCGTCGCCTGCTTCCGGCAGCACGACACGCATGCCACGTCCGCGGATTGCGTCTTTGCTCGTGCCAACGATGTCCATTGCAGTCCTGCCTTGCTGATAATGATTGGTTTAGCGGTCTGACCGGTCTTGTCCAACCCATCAGACAGCGGCAGTGTCATTCGCAGAGGAAACGGAAATCGAGGACTGGCGCATATGGCCGCTAAAACCATCGTCACGTGCGCACTAACCGGCGGTTTCGACACCGTCAGTAAAAATCCGGCGGTGCCGGTCAGCCCAGAGCAAATTGCCAAGTCGGCGCTGGATGCCGCCGATGCTGGCGCCGCGATCGTCCACATTCACGTGCGCGACCCGAGGACCGGCAAGCCATCAATGGCGCTGGAGTTGTACGAAGAGACGGTCCAGCGCATTCGTGCCGTCAACCGCGATGTGATCCTCAATTTGACAACGGGCGCTGGTGGCAGATTCATTCCCGGGGCGGAGGATCCCCGCGTGGCCGCCGTAGGCTCGACACTCACCACGCCAGCCATTCGCATGCGCCACATCGTGAAGATCAAACCCGAGATCTGCACGCTCGATTGCGGCAGCATGAACTTCGGGCCGCACGTATTCGTCAACACGCCGGCCCATCTTGCGGAAATGGCGGCGACCGCGAAAGAGGCCGGCTCCAAACCGGAGATCGAAGTGTTCGATCTCGGCCACATCGAGCTCGCAAAGAAGCTCATCGCCGATGGTGTCATCGCCGCGCCGCCGTTGTTTCAATTATGCCTCGGCATCTCTTTTGGCGCGCCGGCAAGGCCAGAAGCGATGCTCGCGATGCGCAACAATCTTCCGGCCGGCGCGCTGTGGTGCGCATTCGGCATCGGCCGCGCGCAGTTTCCGCTCGTCGCCCAAACAGTGCTCTACGGCGGCCATGTTCGCGTCGGTTTGGAAGACAATCTGTACCTCGAGCGCGGCAAGCTCGCATCGTCGAACGCCGTGCTCGTCGACCGCGCCGTACAAATCATTCGTATCATCGGTGGCGACATCGCGAGCGCGGCCGAAGCGCGCCAGACACTTGGGCTCGGAGCTGCCATATGACGAACGCCATCATCTCCGCCAACCTCACCGGCAAGCGTGCACTCGTGACCGGCGGCGCATCGGGCATCGGCCTAGCGACCGTCGAAGCCCTGTTGCGTTGCGGCGCCATCGTTGCCGTCAACTTTCTCAGCGGCGATCCGCGCGGTCCGCTCGTCGTCGAAACGCTCGCCAAGGATCAGGGTAAGGCACCGAATGGCCGCGTGATCGCAGCGCCAGGCGACGTATCCGATCCGAAGGACGCTGCCCGCATGGTGGCAAGCGCCATCGCCGGTCTCGGCGGCCTCGATATCCTCATCAACAACGCCGCAAGCCCCGAAACTGTCGAGCCGATCCCGTTCGATGATTTCGATGCGATGACCGAGGAGAAGTGGGAACGCATCTTGACGACCAATCTTGTTGGGCCGTTTCGATGCGCCAAGGCTGCCGCATCCGCACTGAGATCATCTGGCGGTGCGATCGTCAACACAGCGTCCATTGCGGGTTTGGGCGGCCAAGCTTCGTCCATCGCCTACGCTGCGGGAAAAGCTGGATTGATCAACTTGACGCGCAATCTTGCAAAGGCATTCGGACCAGAGGTCAGGGTCAATGCTGTCGCACCTGGCCTGACGCGGACGCCGTGGACCGATCCGTGGCCAGCGGAGCGTAAAGCCCGCTCCGTTGAAAACACGGCGTTGAAGCGGCTGGTCGAGCCGACGGACATTGCGCAGGCGATGATTTTCCTGGCGGCGCACCCAGCGATTACCGGACAGACCTTGGTCGTAGACGCAGGCCGAAACCTTTAGGGTCAATCGAAGTGATCATGGCCGGATTTGTATAGCGTAACCGGCAGGCCGTTGGCATTCAGTAAGGTGAGGCCCGTGCCGTTCACGATTTTGCCGACGTCAGTGACCGCGACGCCCAATTCGAGGGCTGCATCCTCGAACGCGTCAGCATGCTTTTGCGGTACGGTTGCCAAAATCTCGTAATCGTCGCCGCCGTTCGCCGCCAACTCGCGCAATTCTGGTTGCTCGGTGAACGCGCGTTCGGCTGCAACCGACAACGGTAAGCTGTCCAGCAGTATTTCGGCAGCGACACCCGACGCCTTGCACATCCGCCCCATGTCTTTGACGAACCCGTCCGACACGTCCATCGAAGCGGATGCAAACTTCAATAGTAAGGCGGATAACTCGACGCGGGCTTGCGGCCGCAAAAACCGGTCCAACAGGAATTGCCGCTGATCTCTGTCAAGCGTGGGGAAGCGTCTGCTGTCGCTGTTGCGGCGCAAGATCAGACCCATCGCCGCATCGCCGAGCGTACCCGAGACGAAGATGCGATCGCCAACCTTGGCAGTTGCCCGCTGCACCATGCGCCCCTCCGGCACATACCCGATCGCTGTGATGTTGATCGAAAGCGGCACGCCCGGCCGCCGGTCGGTATCACCGCCAATCAATGCCAATCCGTAATGCTCTTGCGCGTCCTTCAGGCCCGACGCGAACCGTATCATCCAGTCTCGCGCGGGTGCTTCCGGCAGACTGAGCGCCATTAGATAGCACATCGGGATTGCCCCCTTTCCGGCCAGATCGGAAATATTGACGGCAAGCGCGCGCCACGCGATCGCTTCAGGAGTTTCGTCCGGCAAGAAATGCAGCCCACTCACCAGCGCGTCGGTGGTCACAACCAAGTCATGACCAGCGGGTGGGCGAAGCGTAGCGCAGTCGTCCTT
Organism: Hyphomicrobiaceae bacterium; assembly: GCA_031421555.1. Classification (GTDB taxonomy): domain Bacteria; phylum Pseudomonadota; class Alphaproteobacteria; order Rhizobiales; family Hyphomicrobiaceae; genus JAKFWF01. The sequence goes on from JANOOW010000166.1 coordinate 6,454, forward strand.
CAGTGCATAGGCGCCGGGCACTTTGTCCGTGAGCGGCGCCAGGAACTGCTGAATGAGATCTTCTTCACTGACGATCTTGTCGCCCATGCAGCGCTTTCAAACCTTCGGAACAAACTCAGGTGCGCGCAGTTTTCGCGCCAATTTATCCAAAACGCCGTTGACGACTTTTGGTTCGTCTTCGTTGAAGAACGCGTTCGCCACCTCGACATATTCGCTGATCGCGACGCGGGCCGGAACATCTGGCCGTTCGATCAACTCGAACGTACCGGCGCGGAGGATCGCGCGCAAAATACTATCGACGCGGATCAGCCGCCAGCCAACTGCCAACTGCTGATCGATCATTGGATCGATCTCGAGCTGACGGCGCACGACGCCACGCAGCAACTCGGCGAAAAACACGGCGTCGGCGCCGCGCAAGGCATCGTCCGCCTCATCGCCGGCAAAGCGTATGCGAACGAACTCGTCGACCACATCATTGAGGTCGATGCCCGACAAGTCCATCTGGTAGAGTGCCTGTACGGCTGCGACCCGCGAGGCACTGCGCGGTCTAGCTTTTTGCTTTTTGGCGGCGGTGGCCATCATTGCTTTCCCGCGGCGAATTCAGCCGCGACTTCGATCAATCTCAAACAAGCCCGCGCCGCATCGGCGCCCTTGCCAGCGCGCCCCCCGCTAGCCCGTGCCATGGCCTGGGCTTCGGTATCGACGGTCAGGATTGCGTTGCCGAGCGGAATGGCGTGGCGGATCGCTAGCTCATAGCACCAATGGTTCGCGTTGTTGCACACAATGTCGTAGTGCGAGGTTTCACCGCGGATGACACAGCCGAGCAGGATCACACCGCTGAATCGCGCGGCCACTGCGGCCGCCGGCATCGTGCCGGTTGCGACTGCCGCTGCGAGCACCTGGGGGATCTCCAACGCACCTGGCACGACGAGGCGCTCATAGCGAACGCCCTGCGCGTCGAGTTCGCCAACAGCGCCTTCGATCAACGCCTCGGCAACTGTTTCGTAATACCGCGCCTCGATAATGAGAATTGGCAACTTCGGGCGCGCCGCGGCCGGCATCACCCACGGAGCACTGGCGCCCTTGCCTGCCATCAGTCGATCTTCCGGGTGTCGACGATCTTGAGGCCATAGCCCTCCAGACCGACATAAACGGACGCCGGCGAGTTCGACAGCAGCACCATTTCAGTGACGCCAAGATCGCGCAGGATCTGGCTGCCGATACCGATCTCGACGCGGCGGCGCTCCTGGTTCTCCGGCTTGGCGCCGGGCTTCTTCGGACGCCCTTCTTTGGCCAGGCCTTCCGATACCGATTTTGGCCGCAGGTCCCGGATCAGCACGACGACGCCTCGGCCTTCCTGCTCGATCATGCGCATCGATTTCTCGACGATCGAGCCTTGGCCTGGCTCGACCCCGATGCCGAGGACGTCAGTCATGGCGTTGACTGCATGCACGCGAACCAGCACGGGCCCAGGCGCCGACACGTCCCCTTTGATCAGCACCAGATGCTCACTGGCATCGACCGTCGTCGAGTAAACGTGCATCGCGAACTTGCCACCGTACGCACTTTCGACATCGCGGTGGGCGACGGCATGCACAAGCTTGTCGTGGGACAAGCGAAACGCGATCAAATCTTCGATAGTGCCGATCTTCAGCCCGTGCTTTTGCGCGAAGCCAACGAGATCCGGCACGCGCGCCATGGTGCCATCGTCGTTCATGATTTCGCAGATGACGGCTGCCGGATAAAGTCCGGCGAGACGGCACAGATCGACCGAAGCTTCGGTATGGCCGGCACGAACCAGCACGCCGCCATCGCGCGCGATAAGTGGAAACACATGACCCGGGGACACGACATCGGCGTGGCCTTTGCTCGCATCGATCGCGGTCGCGATCGTGCGCGCCCGGTCGTGCGCCGAAATGCCGGTCGTGATGCCATCGCGCGCCTCGATCGAAACGGTGAATGCGGTGCCGGTGCGCGACGCGTTCTGGCGCACCATGCTTTCGAGACGAAGTTCATCCGCCCGCGCCTTGGTCAACGACAGACAGATCAGGCCGCGACCGAAGCGCGCCATGAAGTTTACAGCGTCAGGCGTTGCCATTTGCGCTGGAATAATGAGATCGCCCTCGTTCTCGCGATCCTCGGCATCGACCAGGATAACCATGCGGCCATTACGCAAATCTTCGATGAGCTCGGGCGTTGGCGACAGAAACCCGCGGCCTTCCTGATATTCGACAGTCTTCAGTGCATTGTTCACCGGCGATACTCCATCAAACGGGCGACGTAACGGGCAAACATGTCGACTTCGACATTGACGGCATCGCCCACTGCCTTCGTACCCCAGGTGGTGACGCTCATGCTATGCGGAATGAGGTTCACACCGAAGCGATTTCCAGCGACCTCGTTGACCGTCAGCGATGTGCCGTCGAGCGCGATCGAACCCTTGGAAGCGATGAACTGGGCCAGGCCCTCGGGCACCTCGAGCACAAACCGGCGGCTCTCGCCATCCTGGCGTATTTCGACGATGCGCGCAGTGCCGTCAACATGACCCGAAACGATGTGCCCGCCCAGTTCGTCGCCCGCCTTCAGCGATCGTTCGAGATTCACCTTCCGGCCGGGCGCCCAGGATTGCAGGTTGCTTTTCGACAGCGTTTCGTTCGAAACATCGAGCGTGAATTCGCTGACATGACCGTGCGCGCGGACAGAGGCCGCGGTAAGACAGCAACCATCGCAGCAGATCGACGCGCCAAGCGGGATCGATGCCGGTAGATAGCCGGAGCGAATGGTAAATCGCCCGCCGTCCCGGGCGACGACCTCTCCGACATCAGTGATAAGTCCAGTAAACATCGCTTTGCGTCCTTCGAATGAATAGACGTCGATCGTATCATGACCAGCAACAGCTGAGGATAAGTGCTGCCAGTCAGCGTCGTTAACGACGCGCTCCCTGCCATCACCGCCGAATGCTAGCTGGCCACGTTCGATACCGGCGGCGACCGGTGCACGCATGATGACGCATTCGTCGGCCAGCCCCGCCTCGACGAACGCGCCCGCGACCGCCGGGCCGCCTTCGACAAGCAGCCGGGTGATCCCGCGCCCAGCCAGCACTTGCAGCACTTGCGACAAGTCGAGCCCCCTGCCCGATGCGCTCCGTGCGACCGGAACGATCTCGATTGCATTGCCCGGTCCGTGACCAGCATGACCGGCTGCGGCTTCCGGCGCGGTGAACACCATCACCGGCACCGTTGTTGCGGTTCGCATGATACGGCTATCGGGCGACATTCTTAAATCGCTGTCCAGGATGATCCGAAGCGGTGATTGCTTTTCCATACCGGGCAACCGGCAGGTCAGATCGGGATCATCCGCCAACACCGTGCCGATGCCGGCAAGAATCGCGTCCGAGCGAGCCCGCATTAGGTGGCCTTGGGCTCGCGCTTCCGGCCCGGTCACGAAACTAGGCTGGCCCGCTTCACCGCGCGGGACCAAACCGTCCGAGCCGATGGCGAGTTTGAGTTGTACGAACGGCCGGTTCCGCGTCACGCGGCTGATGTGGCCGAGCGTGACGCGCCGGCAGTCTGCCGCCAGTATCCCGGTGACCACTTCTATGCCAGCCGCTCTAACGCGGGCGATGCCGCGTCCCGATACCCGCAAGTCCGGATCTTCAATGCCGACGACCACGCGGGCAAAACCAGCCTCGATCACTGCATCTGCACACGGTGGCGTTTTGCCGAAGTGCGAGCAAGGCTCCAGCGTGACGTAAAGGGTTGCGCCCTTTGTCCGGCCGCCAGCTCTATCGATTGCAACGGTTTCCGCGTGCGGGCGACCCGTATCGGCTGTGGTTCCGCGTGCGATGATGTCACCGGTTGCCGGATCGACGATCAGCGCGCCAACCGACGGATTGGACCCAGTGCGTCCGAGGCCGCGCACTGCCATGCGCACGGCAAGATCCATGTAAAGGGCATCCAGATCGTCAGGCGGTCGCGTTGCCATGGGGTCAATGCCGTTTGGCTTGCTGACCCAGTTCACGGTTTTCGCCGTCCGCCTCGCCATCGCTGGTTTCGCGTGCGATCTCGCTCAGTACTTCCTGGAAGTCGGAGGCCTCGCGAAAGTCGCGATAGACGGAGGCGAAGCGCACATATGCAACGGGATCGAGACCCTTGAGACCCTCGATCACCATTTCACCGATCGCCGACGAAGGCACTTCGCTCTCACCGGAGCTTTCCAGCCGGCGCACGATGCCAGAAACCATGCGTTCGATGCGCTCCGGCTCAACCGGCCGCTTGCGTAGCGCGATTTCGACCGAACTCAACAGCTTGGCGCGGTCGAACGGCACCTTTTTGCCCGCCCGCTTGACCACCGTCAGCTCGCGCAGTTGCACCCGCTCGAACGTCGTGAAGCGGCCACCGCAGTCGGGGCATACCCGCCGGCGGCGGATCGCGACGTTCTCCTCCGCGGGCCGGCTATCCTTGACCTGGCTGTCGGGCGAAGCGCAGTAGGGGCAGCGCACGTGATGCTACTCCAGGGTCAGCTGTAGATCGGGAAGCGGCGGCACAAGGCAATCGCCTCCTGCTTGATGCGCTCTTCGACCAGGGGTGCCGTGCCGTCCGGCGTCTGCGCGATCGCAGTCAGTACTTCGGACACCATACGCCCGACGTCACGGAACTCGGCGGCACCGAAGCCGCGGGTCGTGCCAGCCGGCGTGCCGAGGCGGACGCCCGATGTCACCCATGGCTTTTCCGGATCGAGTGGTACGCCGTTTTTGTTGCAGGTGATGTGGGCACGGCCCAGCGCGCGCTCCGATTTCGCACCTGTTAGCTTCTTCGGACGCAGATCGACCAGCATCAGGTGGTTGTCGGTGCCGCCGGTAACGATGTCGAATCCGGATGCCTTGATCGTCTCGGCGAGCACCTTGGCGTTTTCGACGACCGCGCGTGCATAGACCTTGAAGTCCGGCCGCAAGGCTTCACCAAATGCGACCGCCTTGGCAGCGATGATGTGCATCAGCGGTCCGCCCTGGATGCCCGGAAACACAGCGGAGTTGATCTTCTTGGCCATTTCTTCATCGTTGGTGAGAATGAGACCGCCACGCGGTCCGCGCAGTGTCTTGTGGGTCGTGGTCGTAACGACATGTGCATGTGGAAACGGCGAGGGATGGGCACCGCCAGCCACCAGTCCTGCGAAGTGCGCCATGTCGACCATGAAGATGGCGCCAACCTCATCGGCGATCTCGCGGAAACGTTTGAAATCCCAAAACCGGGCGTAAGCGGAACCGCCTGCGATGATCAACTTGGGCTTGGCCCCGCGCGCGATCCGCGCCACTTCGTCCATGTCGATCCGCTGATCATCGTCGCGTACCGTGTACGGCACGACGTTGAACCACTTGCCGGATTGGTTGACAGGCGAGCCGTGAGTCAAATGTCCGCCGGCCGCGAGGTCGAGACCCATGAAGGTGTCGCCAGGCTTCAAGCATGCGAAGAACACCGCCTGGTTTGCCTGGGCGCCGGTCGGTGGCTGAACGTTGGCGAAGTTGCAACCAAACAGCTTGATCGCCCGCTCGATCGCCAGTGTTTCAGCGATATCGACGTATTGGCAACCGCCGTAGTAGCGCTTGCCGGGATACCCCTCGGCATACTTATTGGTCAGCACCGACCCTGCCGCCTCAAGTACTGCCCGGCTGACGATGTTCTCCGACGCGATCAGCTCGATTTCGTTCTGCTGGCGCCCTAGCTCCTTGGCGACCGCCGATGCAATTTCGGGGTCGCTCTGCTGCAAGGTGTCGTCGAAAAAGGAGTTGGCGCGAAATGAAGTTGCAGCCTGTGCCATCGGAGATGCCCCGTATTGTTTAGAAAGTGTCTCGCATGGCCGTGCGCGCAGCCAAGACATTGCACTGGCAATAAGGCGTCCGGGCAACAGTGTGAAGTGAATTCCAGGCCACTACTTACCACACGCGCGGACGGGCACAGAGAACGGCAAGTCCGGACCTGAGGCAAAGAAAAAAGCGTGCGAGCACGATTGTGCCGCACGCTCAATCGCCTACCGGCGATTCGGGGCTTGGCCGTTACTTAGCTGACCGCGGGCGGCTGCGACGCACGTCTTCCCTCATATTCGCGGCCCGAGCCCGCGACTTGGTGGCAACGCGAGCACTACTAATGGGGCCCATCGTCTCGACGATCTTCTGCAACGCACTGACGAAAGCCGCTCGCTGACCAGCCGGCAACGTCGCAAGTATGGCATCGTTGGTCACGGCAGCGCCGGTCGACGCGGATTCGACCGCTGAACGGCCAGCAGCCGACAAACGCACAGCATACATCCGCGCGTCCTGCTTCGTTCTGCGGCGGGCAAGCAGTCCACGCTCGACCAGACGGCGCACAATATCGGCTAGCGTCGAACGATCGATTCCGGTCGCATCGACGAGCGCCGTCTGACTAACATCCTCGGCCTTTGCCACAGTCGAGAGTACTGCGAACTGCCGGGGCGTCAAATCCGTCTTGCCGGTGTTCATCGCGAACAATTCGTCCGCGCACTGTCCGGCACGGTGAAGAAGGTGAATGGCGGACATATCTATTGCATGTCCATTAGTCGCTTTAGTCATAACGTCCTCGTCAATCTGTTGTCAAAGGAGCGTCAACTCCGCGTTGCGTGCGTGCCGCCCCATCAATCTGTCTGGATACAAAAGGCAGATGGCCAAGATTTTAACCAGTCATGCAGCGATTAACACTAGAAACGGAAGCAACGGAAATAAGTTTCGACACATTGTACTGAAAAACGGACGAGTTTTCTGCCCTTGATTCCCCCAACCATATTTTCAAGAACACTGGTTCGTTTCCAATCAGCTGCCAGAGCAGGAAGTTGGCCCCGAGCACGATGTTCTACCGAGCGCGGAAACTCTTGCTTCAGCCCAGTGAGGAAGAACGCTTAACATCAGTATCAGTTCCGTTTGGATTATAACCGCGGCAGCAACCTATACTCCGGTTCAAATGGCACAATACCTTTTAGCGGCCTTGTATAATGCGCCGCGACCGCGAAAAAAAATCACGGCGGATCAAGATTATCAGAACCCACGTGGTAGCCGCCCCGAATGCCCAGGGATGAAAAAACCAGGCCATAGCTGCGATCGCATAATAGAATGAGCGCAGGCCACTATTGGCGTGCTCGGCTGCGATACCGATCAGCTCGGCCGTGCGCTTGGCGTGTGCGTCGCAATCTAATCCGTTACCCTCCTGATAGATCGGCGTCGCACCGATCATGATGCCGGTGTAGTGCGATAACCGGAACGCCCAGGCGAACTTGAAGAAGGCGAAGATGAAGATGCCCATGAGCAGAAGCACCTTGAGCTCCCAGCTCTCCGGTGTCGACTTGGCGACGTAGGGTAGCCGTTCAAGGAACACCTGCACTTTCTCCCCCGACCCCATGATCGCGGCAAGTCCACCGATCGCGATGGCGCTGGTCGAAGCGAAGAAGGCGTTGCCCTGGCTCAAGCCCTGCAGCACGACCCCGTCGATCACGCGGTTTTCCCGCCGGGCCATCATCCGCATCCATTCGGCCCGTTGCCTCTGCACGGCGCCGACGATGCTACGCTGCTCCAGCGGGCGCAACCCGGCGATAAACCGGTAGCCGGTGATAGACAGCACGAACCATCCGAACGCGATGACATCCGCGCTCGCATTTATCCACAGATCCGGCGGCATCGCATTCCCCTGTCTAACACCCCGTGCGACGACTATCGGAGCCCAGCCGACGGGCCAAGGCTCGGGCTGACTGATGCTGGAAAGCGAGTGCGATAATACAACACTCTTGGATCAGGCGTGCTCACCTGCTTGCGCGTCAGGGCGGCAGCAGCAAGTGTAGGCCTATGAAAAGACGGGCGACCGGATTGCTGAGCCGAATTGGGATGGGCCTCGCCGCTGGCGCTTGGCTGATTTCATCTGGCATACCTGGTTATGGTCAAACCTGCGAGCGGGCTGATTTCGAGTCTGCGGTAGGTACCGCGTCGATGACGCTGCGCGAGATGACCAATCGCAACACACCGGAGTTCCAGGAAAAGCTGCGTGCGCTAAAGGAGAAGCGGGGCTGGAGCACCGAGGAATTCGTCAAGGCCGCGGCACCCCTTGTCGCCGACGATCGGATCGCCGGGTTTGATCAAAAATCGGCCGAGTTCCTGATGAAGATCAACAATCTTGGCGGGGAAGGCGCGAGCACGGCGGCGCCTGATTGCCGCTTGTTGGAAGCTCTACGCGCGAGCATGACCCAACTCGTGGATACGCAGACACAAAAATGGGCCTACATGTTCGGCAAGCTTGAAGCCGAGATGGCCAAGTAGCGACAGGCTGGGCAAGACCGGCCGGCACGCCGCTTCCCGGTCTTGCGTCTCAACCGCGTAGCCCCGACAGTGCCGGCAGTGTGGCGTTGATTCGACCAGTCGGGAGACATCGAATGCGCGCCCGCGGGACCGCAAATCTCATTGCTGCAGCAACTGCCCTGGTCTCGTGGCTCGGCCTCCCAGCCGAACTAATTGCAGCATGCAACCCCGAACGCGGCATCGGGCTGTCTCGCATCGCCAACATCGATACGTCGGCTGGCCCGCTGTTTGGCGAACATACCAGCTATCAGCGTGCTTCTAGCTTTCTTGGCCCCAAGGAGATCGTGCTGACCTTCGACGACGGGCCAATGCCGGCGATCACCAAGTCGATCCTGGACACGCTCGAAACGCATTGCACCAAGGCGACGTTCTTCTCGGTCGGGCGCATGGCGCTTGCCTACCCGGCAACCACCCGGGAGATCCTGGCGCGCGGACATACACTGGGCACGCACACCTGGTCGCATCCCCTCAACCTGAAGCGCCTCAAGCCCGAAAGTGCGATCGAAGAAATCGAGCGAGGGTTCGCAGCCGTCGCGCTCGCGGCGGGCCAGCCGATTGCGCCGTTCTTCCGGTTTCCAGGGCTGAACGACAACGCTGAAATGCTGACGCATTTGCAGGGCCGCAAGGTCGCGAGCTTTACCGTCGATGTGATCTCGAACGACAGCTACATCCACGACTCCAACCGGCTCGTCGAATATACGCTGGCGCAGGTCGAAGCACGCAAAGGCGGCATCGTGTTGTTTCACGATATCAAGGCCGCAACCGCACGCGCACTGCCAATCATTCTCGGCGAGCTGAAGGCACGAGGGTATCAAGTGGTGCACATGCGATCCACGGCGGGTTTCGAGCCGTCGCCCGTGTACGATACGCACTTGGCGCCGATCCTGGCCAAAGCCGAACCCGCGAAGAAAGGTCTGTTAATCCCCTTTTATACTGCGGCGTTGCGACCCGACGCTGCGATAACAGCCGAGACGCCGCAAGTAACGATCGTGCCCGAGGCCAAAACCTATGTTGCGCGTGCGAACGATGTGTCCACCAAGAAGGCAGGCACGAAAAAACCACTTCTGCGAACGGCAGCATCGAACGTGCCGCAGGCCGACCGTGGTATATCGGGAATAAAGCCGCGAAGACCGGCATCGCACGCCGCATCAGGCTGGCCGGTATCGTTGTCGAGTGGCTGGGTAACGACCGTCGCACCGCCACGGCTCAGGCGAAGTGCAATTGATTGACTCAATCGATCGCAGCGAGCGGCTTGGCGATCGTCTCCAGCGCTTTACGCTCGGCGGCAATACCCCAGCGATACACCACGATCGCCGCGGCCAGCATGAGAAACGTGCCGAACAGGTATCCGCCGAACACGCTCCAACGCGAACCGGTATCGATCAAACGGCTGAAGATCCAGGGTCCAGCTATGCCGCCGATGCCGGTCCCGATCGCATAGAAAAAGGCTATTGCCAGCGCTCGAATTTCCAGCGGAAAGGTTTCGCTGACCGTGAGGTAAGCCGAACTCGCCGCCGCCGACGCAAAGAAAAAGATAACCGACCAGGCCAGCGTTTGCCCAGTCGCCGATAGCGCGCCGATCGCGAACAGATAACCGGCACCGGCGAGCAGCACGCCCGATGCCGCGTAGGTCGCCGTTATCATGAAGCGCCGGCCGATGGTGTCGAAGAAGCGGCCGAGCAGTAGTGGACCAAGAAAGTTGCCAGCGGCGAAGGGCAGAATGTACCAGCCAACTTGATCGGCAGCGATGCCATAGAAGTCGGTCAGCACCAGTGCGTAGGTGAAGAAGATCGCGTTGTAGAAAAATGCCTGCGAAGCCATCAGTGCTAGGCCGACTGCTGTGCGCTTTCGATGCGCAACAAACAGTGTTCGCGCCACCTCGATGAGCGGGGTCGATGTTCGTGCCGCCAAGCGGATACGTGGCAGCGCCTCCTCTGGCAACGTATGGCCGTCTTTGCGAAAGCGCTCGTCGATGGCCGCGACGATCGCCTCCGCTTCAGCCTGGCGTCCGTGCGTCATCAGCCAGCGCGGCGATTCCGGTATCCACAGGCGCATCACGAAAATGACGAGCCCGAGGCTGGAGCCGATCAAGAAAGCTACCCGCCAACCAATGTCGGGGGCGAACAAGGCTGGATCGAGCAAGACGATAGCGCCGATCGCTCCCAATGCCGCACCAATCCAGAAGCTGCCGTTGATGACGAGATCTGTCCAACCGCGATAGCGTGCCGGGATCAGCTCCTGGATCGTCGAGTTGATGGCGGTATACTCACCGCCGATGCCGGCTCCGGTGAGGAAGCGAAACAACATGAAACTGGCTAAATTCCATGAGAATGCGGTTGCGGCTGTCGCCAGCAAATAAACGGCGAGGGTGATGAAGAACAGGCGTTTGCGGCCCCACCTGTCTGTCAGCCAGCCGAAGAGGATCGCGCCCGATACCGCTCCAGCAAGGTAGGCGCTGCTCGCGAGGCCAACATCGACATTAGAGAATTGCAGGGCCGGGCTTTGCTTCAAAGCACCGGCCAACGAGCCGGCAAGTGTTACTTCAAGGCCATCGAGAATCCAGGTCACACCGAGCGCAGCAACGACGTGGGTGTGGAAACGACCCCACGGCAGGCGATCAAGCCTAGCCGGGATATCGGTTTCAACGATGGAGCCAGCTGGTGAATCAACGCGGGAGGAATTCACGATCGATGAGCTCCCCGAGACGTCCCGGCGGGACACCCAAGCAGAAGCCCGGCAACGTGTCTCGTATCAAAAAGTTCCCGTGAGCACGGGGCTTGGTGCGGCCAAGAAGACTCGAACTTCCACGGGTTGCCCCGCTACCACCTCAAGGTAGTGCGTCTACCAATTCCGCCATGGCCGCAGCGATGGGACCTTATCGATCCCAGTCTAGTGGACGGCAACGCAAGCGCCTTGCCCTCCAGAGGTGCGGTCGAGTAACAGACCGCAGTGGCGAACGCAAGACCGAACCAGCGCAGAAGATCGGTTGATCATATCCAATGGCAACACCATGACATCTGGGCGCCGGCCGGCAAGGATCGTAGACTGGGCCGTCAGCGACGCGCCGGTGCCGTATGAAGCAGCGCTTGCAGTCATGGAAGAGCGCATCGAACAGATCGCATCCGGTACCGCACCGGAGCTGATATGGCTGCTCGAGCATCCGCCGATCTACACCGCCGGCACCAGCGCCCAGCCTGCCGATCTTCTGCAACCGGACCGGTTTCCGGTCTTCGAGACCGGGCGCGGCGGGCAATACACCTACCATGGGCCGGGTCAGCGGATCGCCTACGTCATGCTGGACCTGCGCGCGCGGGGGCGGGATGTACGCGGGCTGATCACCCTGCTGGAAGATTGGATCATCGGCACCTTGACGGCATTCAACGTCAAGGGTGAGGTGCGGCCGGACCGGGTCGGTGTATGGGTTGCGCGGCCGGAGCGGGGAGCGGGCGCGGAGGACAAGATCGCGGCGATCGGGCTACGGCTGCGGCACTGGATAAGTTTCCACGGGCTGAGCATCAACGTCGAACCTGATCTGGAGCACTTCAGCGGCATCGTGCCGTGCGGGGTCAGCCAGCATGGCGTGACAAGCCTGGCCGATCTTGGATTGGTGGTGTCGATGCCCGATGTGGATATCGCGCTGGCCGCCGCATTCGA
>JANOOW010000167.1:0-20629 GCA_031421555.1 Hyphomicrobiaceae bacterium
GAACAGCAGCCGGTAGGGTACTTGCAACAGCCGCACCCATAACCCGATGAGGGGTAGGTTGATGATCAGCAGCATGGCATTGCCGATCCACATCGACGTGATCATTCCCCAGAATAATTGCGGCTGCTTGGTGATGACCTCGGGCCCCGGAATAATACCCTTCAGTGTCATTGCGCCGAGCATCAAAGCCATAACGGCGTTCGGTGGAATGCCAAGGGTCAACAGCGGAATAAACGCGGTTTGAGCGCCCGCGTTATTAGCGGATTCGGGGCCCGCTACACCTTCGATGGCGCCCTTGCCGAAGCGCGACGGATCTGCCGCCAGCTTCTTTTCCAGCGTGTACGAAGCGAAAGGGCCGAGCACTGCGCCGTTGCCAGGAAGAATTCCGAGAACCGAGCCAACCAACGTGCCGCGGAAGATAGGTGCAAGCGATTGGCGGATGTCGTCTCGGGTCGGCATCAAGCTGCCAATCTTGGACTTGACCACATCGCGTTGTTCTGGAGATTCGAGGTTCTTCAAAATTTCGGCAAATCCAAATAAGCCCATCGCAATGACGGCGAAGTCGATGCCGTCCGAAATCTCCGAAAATCCGAACGTAAGCCGCTCTTCGCCGGTTTCGAGATCACTGCCGACAGTCGAGAGCAAGATACCGAGCACGATCATGGCGATCGCTCTCGGCACCGAGCCCTGCGCGAGGATGACCGCAAACATCAGGCCGAGCACCATCAGCGCAAAATAATCGGCGGGGCCGAACAGCTGCGCCACGCGCGTCATCGGTTGGCCGATAGCCGCTATCACCAGAGTGGCGATCGTGCCCGCGATGAATGAGCCGATTGCGGCGATGGCGAGTGCCGCACCGGCCCGCCCCTGGCGTGCCATCTGGTGGCCATCGAGTGTGGTTACCACCGAAGTGGCCTCGCCTGGAATGTTGACCAGGATCGCTGTCGTCGAGCCGCCATACTGTGCACCGTAGTAAATACCGGCCAGCATGATCAGCGATCCGACCGGCGGCAAACTGTACGTGATGGGCAACAGTATCGCGATCGTCGCGATCGGTCCGACGCCGGGTAGAACGCCGATCAGCGTGCCGATCAGGCAGCCGATGAAACACAACAGGAGATTGAGCGGTACCGGTATGGCTAAACCAAACCAGGGGTCGATCATCCACACCACTTCGAGGCAGGTCTGGAAGCCGAGTGCGAGCTTGTCCAGGAGGTCGAACATTTCGCCAGATCTCAGTAGCCGAGGGCAAAAGGAGCAAGCGGAATTGGCAGGCGCAAGACGACCTTGAACAGCACGATGCACGCAATCGTCAGCACAATCGCAAACGGCACCGCTTCCTTCAGGCGCGTGTTGGGATCGGCGAGTGCCGCCAGCATGATTGCGATCGGCCCTGCGATCGCCAGTCCGAAGGGCCGGATGCTTGCGCCGAATAATACGACAGCGCCAACCACGAAAGTTAAGCCTCGGAGCGGCCAACCTTGAAGGCGTTGGGCTGGCGTGCGCACACCTTGTGCCACGAGGAACATACCGAAGGCGCCGACGATCAGTGCCGTGACGCGCGGCATCAAGCCGGGACCAACCCCCGACATCTGGCCAAATTTCAGAGAATAGGTTTCGATGAAGCCCACAATTGCGAGGCCAATCAAGAACAGTCCGCCGGCGACTTCCACATTGAAACGCGAGTTGGCCGGTTCGCCGGTCGCAGCCGCGCCCTGAGCTTCAATCGCCATCAAACCTCCCAACGAGTTTCAACCAAATGTCGTGTTTGTTGCGCAGGCCCTCTGCGAGGCATATCATCAATGGTAGCTTGCGCATCTCAACGCGTCCATAGCGACGGCGCAGGCCTATGCGACGAACGTCCCTATCGGGACATCAGCCAGGAGTACCATGCCACAAGCTGAAAATTGCGACATAAAGGTTACGCTTTGGCGCGGCGGGCATAATGGCGAATATCGCGACTATGCGGTCCCCAAGCGCGACCACCAGACCGTTCTCGATGTCGTCACCTACGTGCAACGCGAGCTCGATCCTACGCTATCGTATCGCTTCGCGTGCCGGGTGGGCGTTTGCGGCTCCTGTGCGATGACCGTGAACGGGCGCCCGCGATGGACCTGCCGGACACACGTCAGCAAGGTCATCGTCGACGGCAAACTCGAGATTGCGCCGTTGGCAAATTTGCCAATCATCAAGGATCTGGCGACCGACATGACGCGCTTCTTCGAGAAGTGGCAAGAAGCCAAAGGCACATTTGTCGCGAGCAAATCCCGGGACGACGAGATCGAGCAAATCCTGCCATCAAGCGCGCCGCGGATCGCGGCCGACGCTGCGATCGAGTGCATCAATTGCGGTATTTGTTTTGCCGCTTGCGACACGGTGAAATGGAATAACGATTATCTCGGACCGGCCGCACTCAATCGCGCATGGACGCTCGCCAACGACACGCGCGACGGCGGCAACGGTGAACGGCTGGTGGCGATTTCGCAGGCGGGCGGCTGCCATGCTTGCCACACGCATCAATCGTGCGAGCAGCATTGTCCACAACATCTCAATCCGACGGCGTCGATCGCCGGATTGAAGCGATTGACGATGCAGGCGTTCATTCGTGGGGAGCTGTAGTGGCTGTCATCGATAAAGCGTCGCGTGCGGGCATCCGGCTCTACATCATTCAGCGCGGGACTGCAGTCTTGATGGTGCCGCTGATCGTCGGGCATATCATCGTGATCTTTTACGCAACCCGCAAAGGCCTTAGTGCTGCCGACATTCTCGGCCGCACGCGGGGGAATATTTGGTGGGGTCTCTATTACACGACGTTCGTACTGGCAGCGTCGGCACACGGGGCGATCGGCGTCCGTTCGGTGGCGCGCGAGTGGGGCCCCGCCGTGATTGCGTACCATCCGCGCCGCCTCGATGCGATGATGTGGGGGATCGGCATCTGCCTCGCCGCTCTCGGCCTGCGCGCGATCTACGCGATTGTCGCGCCATGAGCTTGCATCAACCTCAAACACGCACCACCGGCTATCGCCGCGATCTGCTCTGGCTGGCGGCCATGGTGCATCGAATCTCCGGTATCTTGCTTGCGCTGTTCCTGCCCGTGCACTTCCTCGTACTTGGCCTTGCGATCGAAAACGAAGGACGCCTCGATCGCTTCCTCGCCTGGACATCAAACCCATGGGTGAAGGCTGCGGAAATGGGGCTCGTTTTCCTGCTGAGCGTGCACTTGCTTGGTGGATTGCGGGTTCTCGCGATAGAATTTCTGCCGTACCGGGATGTGCAAAAGCGCTGGGTGGCGATCATAATCGGCATCGCGGCGGCGTTGGCGTTGTTCTTTTTCATTCGCGCCGCGTGAGGCCATCAAATGTACGACACCGCCGACACTGATATCTTGATCCTCGGCTCTGGCGGCGCGGGGCTGTTTGCGGCGCTTCACGCCTTTCAAGCCAACCCGGATCTGCGTATTACCGTCGCGACCAAAGGGCTGCTCGGCAAGTCTGGCTGCACCCGCATGGTTCAGGGAGGCTATAACGTCGCCGTCAATGCCGGCGATAGTGTCGAACGCCACTTCATGGATACAATCGAGGGTGGCAAGTGGCTACCGAACCAAGAACTCGCCTGGACGCTCGTCACCAAGGCCATCGAACGCGTGCGTGAACTCGAGAATGAGCTCGGCTGCTTCTTCGATCGCAATCCGGATGGCACGTTGCACGGCAAGGCGTTCGCTGGGCAGACCTTCGATCGCACCGTTCACAAGGGCGATCTGACCGGCATCGAAATCATGAACCGGCTGATGGAGCAGATCTGGGCGCGCCCGATCAACCGTCTGGAAGAGCATCGCGCGATCGCGCTGCTGCCAGCGGAAGGCTCGCAGGCGATTGCCGGCGTGTTGCTGATCGATATCCGAACCGGCGCGTTCAAAGTTGTGCGGGCGAAGGCTGTGCTGCTGGCGACGGGCGGCGGGCCGACGATGTACAAGTATCACACGCCATCCGGCGACAAGAGCATGGACGGCCTCGCCATGGCCCTGCGGTATGGCATGCCGTTACGGGACATGGAAATGGTGCAGTTCCACCCGACGGGCGTACTCGCGGGCCCCGGCACGCGGATGACCGGGACGATCATCGAGGAAGGCTTGCGCGGTGCCGGCGGTTATCTGCTGAATGGCGCCAACGAGCGCTTCATGTTCAATTATCATGAGCGCGGCGAGCGGGCGACGCGCGATCTGGTTTCCCAGTCGATGTACCGGGAAATGATGGCCGGCCGCACTACGCCAAACGGCGGCATTTACATTTCGATGGGGCATCTAGGCCCCGATAACGTGCGCCGCCAATTCAAGGGAATGGTCGAGCGCTGCGACGATTGCGGCTTCGATCTCGCGGGTGGGCTCGTCGAAGTCGTACCAACCGCTCATTACATGATGGGTGGCGTGGTTTGCAACGTGGATACCTCGACCGGCATTGAAGGGCTGTACGTTGCTGGCGAGGACGCAGGTGGCGTCCACGGCGCCAACCGGCTAGGCGGCAACGGCGTCGCCAATTCGACGGTGTTCGGCGGCATCGCCGGCGATGTTATGGCGCGCGATATTGCCAAGGGGCTTGGACTGCGGCCGCCGCTGACCGGGTTGATTGCGGCTGAGATCGCCAGAGCCGAACATCCTTTCAGCAAATCTGGCGGCAAATTATACCAGCTGCGCGATCGGCTGCTCGATCTGATGTGGGACAAGGTTGGAATTATTCGTGACGAGCCTTTGATGCATCAAGCCGTGACCGGGCTCGACGCACTCGAAGAGGAACTGCTGGCGACCGGCGTCGCCGGCTCCGGCCGCGCGTTCAATCTCACGTGGCACGATTGGTTGAATTTGCGCTCGCAGATCGAGATATCGCGCGTAATCGCGCGTGCCGCATTGAAGCGCGAAAACTCACGCGGAGCGCATTTTCGCGAGGATTTCCCCGACGCTGGCGACTTGGCTGCATCACGATACACGCTGGTTCAAGTCAAAGAGAATAATCTCGAGGTCACCGATGCTCCCGTCATTTTCAGTATGATAAAACCTGGAGAGACATTGCTTACTGCCCAGGACGCAGCCGAGTAGAAAGGCACGCAAGCATGATCGAACAATCTGTCCTGCAATTGACCGCCGAAGCGCTAATGGCGAAGGCTGCCATCGAGATCCCCGACGATTACCTTGGTGGCTTGCGCCAATGCGCAAATACCGAGACCGGTGAGCTTTCGGCATTCGTCATTCAAGCGATGCTGGAAAACTACGATGCCGCCAAGGAAGACCGTCGCGCCATGTGTGGCGATACCGGCGTGCCCCGTTGGTACGTCAAAATCGGCAACGAAGCGCGCATCGAGGCGGGTCCCATCGGCCTCGAGGCGACATTGCGGCGCGCCACCGCCAAGGCCACGATTACCGTACCCTTGCGCCCCAACCGCGTGCATCCGCTTTGGCGCACTGATCATAACAACAACGTCGGCATCAACGCGCCAGAGATCGAATACTCGTTCCATCCCGGCGCCGACTGGGTCGATCTGACCACCGTCCATAAGGGCGGTCTGTTCGGCTCCGACTATCGCATGTTGTTTCCGGGCGATGGCATTGAGGGGATCAAGCGCTTCTATCTCGATACGTTGATCTCCTTCGGCAAGCGAGGTCTTGCCTGTCAACCGGCCATCGTCGGTGTGGGGCTAGGTGGCTCCAAGGATACCTGCATGGTGCTGGGCAAACAGGCTTCATGTTTGCGCGCTGTCGGTTCGCGCAATCCCGATCCGAAAGTCGCTGAACTTGAAGATGAGCTCAAGTTGCTCGGTAACTCGATCGGCATGGGTGCGATGGGCTTCATGGGATCATCGATGGTGGTCGATTGCCAGATCGAGGTTGGCTATTGCCACACCGGCGGCATGCCAATGAGCGTGCACATGTTCTGTCTGTCATCCAGGCGTGCGACGGCGCGCGTCCATGCCGATGGCCGGGTACTGTATCGGACCGATCCGCTGTGGTTTACCGATTACTCCCGCCGTTCGACGGTCGAATGGGCCGAGCCTGCCAACGTCGCCGCAGCGGAGTAACACCACGTGTCCTCAGCGATCAAAACGGTTCATTTGCAATTGCCGGCCAGCACCGAAGATCTTCGATTGCTTGAAATCGGCACCGTCGTATTTTTGACGGGCCGCACCTTCACCGCGCGGGAAGGCGTCTACAAACGAGCCATTGAGGACGGTGTCGGTATGCCGGCCTCGCGCGAGGAATTGGGCCTCGTCAATTTCCATTGTTCGCCAGCAGCCGTGATCGAGCCGGACGGCCGCTACAATGTCGGTGCGGTGACGGCGACCGCCTCATTCCGTTTCGCCAAGTGGCTCGACGGTTGGTTCAAGCTGTCAGGCTGCAACATCATCATCGGCAAAGGCGGCATGACGAGTGAAAGCTATCGCCAATCGTTCGTACCCAATAATGCTGTCTATCTGACAACCGTTGGTTACGGCACCGGCGCGCTTCTCGGGCGGGGCATTCGCCACGTCGCCAATGTACACTGGATGAAGGAACTGGGGTTGGCGCAAGCGGTCTGGGTGCTTGATGTAGAGAAGTTCGGACCCTTCCTGGTGGAGAGTGATCTGGCCGGCAACAGCCTGTTCGAGCGTGAGAATGCCAAAATAGCACCCGGCATTGAAAAGCTTTACGCGGGCACACGGCCCGCGACGCTGAAACGCTTTGGCGAGACCGACGACAAGACGGATGAGTTGATCTGACGCTCCGACCGCACGTGAGGTATAGGTGCCCTATTCCGACTATCGGCCTGATCTCATGGGGCGCGCGACTTTGGACCCCTGCGGCAGCGTCGAGGCAGGCTCCTGGCAGAGTTTCACGCTGATCTATACCGCAGGCCGCTTCGGCATCGATGATACCGGCTCTATCAAGATTGGCTTTCGCTTCGCTACTGACTTCGGGCCGGTCCAATTCAACGATCCGCAGTTGCCCGGATATACCACGGCCAAAGCCTCCAACGGCGCGACGCTGGATCTCAAATGGGAATTCAAGCGTAATATCCGGCCGTGGAGCCGCTCGCTTTATATCGGTGTTGTGAAAGAGTTCCTGGCGCCTGACGATACGATCACCATTCGGTTCGGTGATCGCAGCGCGGGTTCCCCCGGCATTCGCGTGCAGACATATTGCGAGCGCCAGTTCGAGTTTCGCGTGCTCGCCGATCCGATCGCGACCTACGACTATGTTGCGCTTCCAATTAGTCCGAAGATCGCAATCGTTCCTGGACCTGGCGTGCATTGGTTTGCCATCTTGCCCACCGCGGTGCACGCCGGTGCGCCGTTCCGCTTGGCACTCAAGATCGATGACAAATGGGGCAATCCATCTGATCGCGTGGACCGCGTGGTGCGCCTTGCATCCACCCGTCCAGTCGCCGGGCTGCCGGAAAGCGTTACGCTCGCGACTGGCGCATTTGGCGCGGTGATCGAGAACCTCAGACTGGCCGAGGTTGGACCGGTAGACATCGTCGTTCGCGATGAAAATGGACGCGAACTGTGCCGTGCGAATCCGCTGCGCGTGCTGCCAGCATCTACCGGGCTGACTCACTTCTGGGGCGATACGCACGGCCAGTCCAACGAGACACTGGGCACCAATGATGCGCGTGACTACTTCACCTTCGGCCGGGATCTCGCGCATCTTGACGTCATGGGACATCAGGGCAACGATTTCCAGATCACCGGCGCTTTCTGGCGCGACTTGAACGCGTTGACGGCTGAATTCGACGCGCCCGGCCGATTCGTCTGCATTCCGGGTTACGAGTGGTCGGCAAACACGGCGCTCGGCGGCGACCGCAATGTGCACTACCGCCACGAAGGCGAAGCGATCCACCGGTCCTCACACGCACAAATCGCGGACGCCGTGGACATCGTCGACGAAGCTTCGGACGCGCACACGGCGCGAGAGCTGTTCGAAAAGCTTGCAGGAAAAAACTGTGTGGTTGTGTCTCACGTTGGCGGACGTTATGCGGACATTAAATTCGCCCATGACGGCTCGGTCGAAACGGCGGTCGAGGTACACTCGGCTTGGGGCACGTTTGAATGGATCGTTCGCGATGCCCTCGATATGGGCTATCGGGTCGGCATCGTCGCCAACTCGGACGGCCACAAGGGGCGCCCAGGGGCATGCTATCCGGGAGCGTCGTTCTTCGGTAGTTATGGCGGATTGACGTGCTTTTTGGCGCAACAACTCGATCGCGATTCGATTTTCGAATCCATGCGCCGGCGCCGCCACTACGCTACGACCGGCAATCGTGCCTTCATTGACCTTGCAATCGAGACCACATCCGCGGCGGAGGTCTTCCTGCGCGATCCGAGCCTTGGACCGGCACCAAGCGAGCAGTCGCAAAAGTTGTTGATGGGTGACATCGCTCGCGTTCAGGATAGCGACGTCGAACTCGTCGTCGCCGTCGAAGGCTCGGCACCGATCGAATGCATCGATATATTCGACGGACTGGATCTCCTTGAAACGATACGGCCCTACACCATCAGCGATCTTGGTCGCCGCGTGCGGGTCGTTTATGAGGGCGCGGAATATAGGGGCCGTGCGCGCACGACGAATTGGGACGGATCGATCGAAGTTAGCGCCAACCGCATTGAGCGGGCAAGCGTGATCAACAATTGGAACTTAGATCGTGGCATTCAACGGCAGAATGCGAATAACCTAGACTGGGCCGCCGTCACCACCGGAAATTACGGCGGCATCGATCTCTATCTGACCGAGGCTGCCTCCGGACAGTTGTCGTTCACGACGCGTCATGTGGCCGGTTCGGTCGCGATCGGCGACCTCGCGGTCGAGCCGCTAATATTCGCGGCCGGCGGGCTGGAACGCGCAGTAAAATTGCAGCGGCTGCCCGAAGTCATGACCACGCGCCGCATCACGTTGCGACGGCGTATCAAGATACGGAACACCGGTGACACGCGCCTCTTTATCCGGGTGCAGCAGGAGGACGGGCATCGCATGTGGACCAGCCCCGTCTATATGTTCGGCAAGTAATTGGCTACGCGTCGCGATTGAGGATCGTCACTTGTCCTCTGTCGGGCTCAATCAATAATTCGTCGCCGGTGCGGATCAACTCGATAGGGCAGCCATCTTCGAACCGATCGACGAGCGCCATTCCGGCGAACGCCGCGCCCTGAGCAAGGATCGTATTGGTGCGCTCGAAGATGATCGCCTTCGGCGCCATGCCGCGCTCAACCATTTCACGCAACATCCAGGCCGAAGCGACGCCGCCCTTGGCGGTGACGAGGACAAGGATCTGGTCGACGTAACTCTGGCCGGCGAGCTTGTGGGCCGGCCGTGAAAAGACACCCTTGATCCTGTCGAGATCATAACGCGCGGAGAAGTTGTCTTCGGCGACCAGAGCCGTCCCCGTCACTGCCGGACCGATACCCTTATGGCATTTGAGGATGATTGGCATCACACGATCCTGCCTGCGACCGCACTGTCGACACATGCTTCCATGCTGGCGAGGCTTGGTTGATAGCCATAACCCGCAATGATATTGACGAGCTTGGCTGAATTGGTCAGCAGCCGCTGCCAACCGTTGGCCTCTGCCATTTCACGCGCGTAACTTTGGTAGAAGCAAATGCCGGCCGCCACTACTCCGTTGGCCGCTTCGATGCGCGCGGTCAGTCCCATGCGATCGGCGGCAAATTTATTCTCGGGCGAAGTAGCGGCAATAAGGGTAGTGCCAGCCGCAACTTTTCGTCCGTCGAGGAGGCCAGCAAGCTGCTGTAATTCGATGATGGAAAGTTGCGGTGCCGCGAACACGACCACATCGACCTTGTCGCCAGGTGCCGCGTATCTGCCGAAGAAAGCGTCGAAGTCGCTCTTTACGATTCGGCCGGCGGCGGGGGGAGTAGCGCTGCCGAATGCCGCGGCGAGCGTGTGAGCTTCGGGTGTCACGCCCGGCATGTGGAACATGGCGACCGATCCAAAGCTCGCAAGTGCGGCGCCAAAATGCTTGAGTGCATCGGAAGGGATCGCCCGCTCAATGCCAGATATCACGGGCACTTCCCAATAGCTGTTCGTAGCTTGGCCAACGATGCCGCCAAGCGCCCCCCAATCCGCGAGATCTCGCGGTTGATGATCAACACGAAAATGGCGGGTGCCGATGCGATGCGCATCGAGATGGAAGCCGTAGCGCGGCGTGCGTCCCGTGAGACCGGCCGCCAATGCCGAGGGGCCACCCTCGAAGTTGCTGCGCGCGCCCTGCACGCTGTTCGAGTAGATTACGACGCCGGTATCGCCCATGGCCAAATGCTCGCCCCGCGTAGGCGGCAACACGGTTTGATAGTTTATACAGGTGTTGGTCATCAACACACCGAGCGCTTCAAAGGCAGCGCTCGCTCGCGCTTCCAGACCGGCCATGCCGTCGGTTTGCTTGAGCCGTTTGTACGAGGCCATGTCCAGTCCCCGCGGATCGGTGATCGTGGGTACCCGCAGTCGCCGCTCGCGGGCGGGTTGCGCCGTCAAACCCTCGAGCCATTCGACGCCCGATGGTCCAAGGCTTTCGGTATCGGCCATGATGTGCGCCTGGGCAATAGGTACGAAGTCGGCCGCATCAAAAAAATCGCCGACCGCAACTTGGTGCTGGATTGCCCACCGGTGCGCGGGTCCGTGCTCGCCGGCCAACATCGCGCTTTCCTCATCGGTCAACTTCATTGCACGCTCCTCTTGGTCGCGATGCCACAAGCTCTAACGCCGACCTAATAAACCTTGCGACTAGCCGGTCTGACTTCAAAACAAAGCCGGGCTGCTCGCTGAAGCGTTTCTATGTATCCAATTTGCACGCGACAAATCGAATAGATAACAATCGAAGTAGGACATCAACTATCCTTTGTTCCACCGGCAGGTCCTTTGCCCGATCCATCTCTGTCTGGGATATCGAAGGCGAAGATTGCGCCGGGGGTGGCTGGTTTGTGGAGCAGTTGCCCGCCGTGGGCCGCAACCAGCTCCGCTGCGATCGCGAGGCCAAGCCCGGTGCCGCCCTTGCGCGTGCCGCCCGCGAACGCCTTGAACAGATTGCTCAATGCGCGTTCGGGCACACCTGGTCCATTGTCGGCGACCTCTACCGCGACACCCCTGCCCCCGTGCCGTGCACGGACGGTGATTTGGCCTCCCAGCACATTTGCAGTTTCGAGCGCCTGGATCGCATTGCGCATAAGATTGTTCAAGATACGGTACAGGTAATCCAGATCCGCATTAGCATGTAGCGACGTGTCGATGTCGATTTGCAGATCGATCGCCTCCCGTGGCAGTGCAAGCCCTTCGCCGACGTCTTGCACCAGCGAGTGCAAAGCAACAACCGTGCGATGCGGCGTGTTCTCCTCGGCCTTGCCGAACTGCAATGTCTCGTTGCAGAAGGCGATCGCGCGATCGAGCGAGGCAATCAGTTTCGGCGAGAACCGTTGTACGGCCGGATCTGGCAGCGCTGCCAGCCGGTCCGACATGAGCTGCGCCGTCGTCAGCATATTGCGAAGATCGTGATTGATCTTGGCGACGGCGAGACCCAGTTGGGCGAGCCGGCGCCTCTGTTGCAGCAGCTGCACGAGTTGCATTTGCATCTGCGCAAGCTCGCGCTCGGCAATGCCGATCTCGTCCTCGCGAGCGGAGGGTACGATGATGCGCGACGCGTCCTCGGGCATGGCGCCGAAGTGGGTCATGTTCTCCGCCAAGCGCATCATTGGGCTAACCAGTAAGCCACGCAGAGCCCAATAAACCAAAGTCGCGGCAATCAGTGAAATGATGATCGACAGCGCTAGTATATTGAGACCAAAACCGATCATCGCCGCGCGCAAGGGCGCCTCGGAAATGATGATCTCGACGAAGTCATCCGACGCGTACGGGAAAGCCGTGACCTCGCCGTTGCGCGGGGCAGCCGGATGGCCAAGCACGCGGATCGTCCGTTCGGCCGGCATGAAGAAGACCGCCAACGCATCGATGATCAATCCGGACCGGCGGCCGGCCTCGGCGGTGAGCCCCAATGACATCGGCCGAACGTCATAGGTGCCGTCGATCGACACCTCATCGTCGGGCGGCAGCACCATGCGGCGCTGGCTCATGCGCTTGATCGCGACACCCTTGACCTGCGCGGTGCTAAGCAACTCGGCCCTGATCATCGCGGGCACGACGCCACCAGGAACGGCATCGCTGGCGAGTGCGGCCAAATGGGCGGCATTGATGCGGTCCGACAGCCAATTCACGCGGAAGTTCGCGATCGAGGGCACAAAGATCAGAATTTCTGCCAGCATGATGAAAACGCCGGTCAGCATGAGCAACTTGCCCGAGAGACCCAGCATGCGCGCGTGCTGCCACCCGGCAAGGAGCGTGCGAACGCCCTTCGACTGCGCTGTCGTTGCCGGACCGAGAGGCGGTCGGGTTGAGTTGCCGTCGTTGTCGTCCTTCGCCACGCAACCACGTCTCTGATGCATTCCGAGCCGCGAGGTGCGGCTAACCAAACTTCTTCAAGAAGCCGATGACCTTGCGCACCACCGGGCTTGCGCCGAACGTTGCGAAGTACCGGTAGGCTGCTCTCTTGTTGATCTCGCCCAGCGTCGGGTAAGGCGCGATCCAGTCTGTCATCGCCTTGATCTTCATACCCTGAGAAACGGCAAGCGACCAGATCTGGATCAACTCGCCTGCCTGCTCGCCGACGATACCCGCACCCAGAATTACGCCGCGCTTATTGGTAATGACCTTCACATGGCCGCCCGTCGTCCGCTCGGCTTGGGCCCGATCGTTCTCGTGGTAAGGCCAACGCAGAACCTTGTAGTCGAGCTTGCGCTTCTTGGCTTCTGCCTCGGTGAGGCCGACGTTGGCAAGCTCTGGCTCGGTGTAGGTGACCCAGGGCACGATGTCGTTGTTGGCCTTCGCAGGCAACCTGAACAGCGCGCGCTTGATGACGATGCCGGCGTGGTAGTTGGCAACGTGCGTGAATTGCAGCCCGCCGATGCAATCGCCGATCGCAAACACGCGCCGGTTGCTCGTCATGAGACCGCTGCCGGCAGTGATGCCGTGCTTCGCGTGGGCAATCCCCGCGGCGTCCAATCCGAGGTCGGAAATATTGGGTTTGCGCCCGGTCGCAACGAGCAGGTGCGTGCCTGAGATTACCTCGGACTTGCCGTCGATCTCGATCGACACCTGCACCTTGCCGACCGTCCCGTCGACGCGGGTGACCTTGGCGCCCTCGCGAATGACGAGGCCCTCGCCGCGCAGCGCACGCAACAGAATGACCGTGAGTTCCGGATCATCCTTGGCGAGCGCCGTCAAGCCCTCGATGACGGTGACCTTGGAGCCGAGCCGCAGGTTCGCCTGCGCCATTTCCATGCCGATTGGCCCGCCGCCGATCACCAGCAAATGCGGAATGGCCGCGGAATTGTCGAATATCGTCTCGTTGGTGAAGTATGGCACATCGGCCAGACCGGGGATCGGCGGCACAGCGGGTCCGGAACCAGTCGCAATGACGAAGCGGTGGGCCTTGATCCGGACGTCGCCTGCGACCACGGTGGTTTTGTCGATGAACTTCGCCGCCGACTGGATGACGCGTACGCCGAGGCCGGTAAAGCGTTCGACGGAATCGTTGGGCGCGATGGCTGCGATGACGCTTTTGACGTGCGCGTGCACGGCGGCACGATCGACCACCGGTTCGACATTGGCGATGCCGAAGGACGCTGCGGTGCGCATTGCGTGCGCGCGCTTGCCAGCGGCAATCAGCGCTTTCGAGGGCACGCAGCCGTAGTTCAAGCAATCGCCGCCCATCTTGTGTTTTTCGATCAGCACCACCGATTGACCGAACGCGGCTGCCGCCGCCGCGACCGACAGCCCCGCCGATCCAGCGCCGATGACGCACAAGTCGCAGCTGACATCCTCAGCGGGCGTGCCGATCGACAAAGCCTGATCCGGGTTAGACCGCTGCATCGCGTTTGCTCCACTTCTTGATGACAATAGGAATGAGCGCCACGACGCCCAGTGCGATGAACGCGGCGATCAACTCCTTCGTCACGAGTTGGCTTGTATCGATTTTGTATTCGCAGACTGTCTTGGCGCCCATCACAGCTCTGGCGACGCAATCTTCATACACTTTGTTTTGCGCTTCGACGATGCTCGCAAGGCCTGCTCCTGCGATGGAATAAGCAATCGAGCCGGGAATGATGCCGAGAAACGTGCCGATGACATAGGTGCTCAAAGGGACGTTCAGAAGAGCCGGTGCGAGATTGATCACGACGAAAGGGAACGCCGGCACAAGGCGTAGGAAAAGCAGATAACTCAAAGCGTTTTCCTTGAACCCATCGCGTAACTTGACGATCCACGGACCCGCGCGCGCCGCCAGGCTCTCACCAAACGAAGAGCGGGCGATCAGGAAGACGATGGTGGCCCCGATCGTCGCACCGATGACTGTTGCGGGCGCACCGATTTTCCAGCCGAACAGCAAGCCGCCGGTCAACGTCATGACGAGACCGCCGGGCACCGAAAGCGCGACGACCGCCACATAGGCCAAGATGTAGATCATCAGCGAAAAAGCCAGATTCTGGTCGATCTGCGCCTTCAGCCAAGCGTAGTTCATGCCGACGGTGCGAAGCGACAGCAACTTGTGCCATCCCATGGCGAAGATCAGCGCCATGGCGAGAACGACCACGATCAACGGCGCAAACCGCCGCAAAGTCCCTGGTGGCTTGGTCGTGGCTGTCATCGTGCGGCTCCGGAAGACGCAATCTTCATTCTTATTTTGCGTCGGCCAATGCCCAGTCGTAGTTATAACCGGAGATTTTTTCTATTTTTTCCAGACGCGCGAGCAATGCGGGCGAAGCATACTTGCGCCAGTGCGCGAATATCGTGCTTTCGCTGCCGCCGAAGTCCGCCTTGAACCAATCGTAGATCGACGACGCTGTGATCTTGCCGCCCTCGATCGCAATCCCGTGCGGGCTATTGATGAAAGCCTTGGCACCCGCCTCCAGCATCGCCTCCAGCTTGGCGCCAGTGTAGGCATCGGTACTCAGATTCGGGCAGCCGACCGACGCACAGTTGACCGCGTAGTGGACCCGCAGGTCGTTGTAGATCGGCCGCAGGATCGTATTCTCGATATCATCCAGGCTAAGGTCGGCGCCGGATACCGTCATGATCTTGGCCTGCCATGGCCCGCCCGTGACAAGTGACTTCAGACCGCCGCCGAGATTAATGTCCTTGATCGACTTCACCGGGTACTTGTCGAGCACCACGTCGATCGTCTTCGCGTTGTATAGGTTGACCCAGAACGCGAACTGCTCTGGTTTATCGAGGATCGAAGGGTCGACTTTCTGAAGAGCCGTTAAATAGGCCTTCAGCTTGTCGTGCTCACCCTTCAGGCGGCTATAGGCGACCCGGTTCAATCCGTCGGACCCAGGCACCACATGCGTCTTCAAAAGTGCGTCCCAGGCACTATGATCCACCGTAGCCGTCGATCCCGGCGTCGCGCGGTTGAACATCGCGTTGGCCGCTTCAGCGCTAGCGGGCGACGGCACGTGGAGTGCCGCTGCTAGACCCAACGCGGCAGCTAGAATTGCCCGCTTCGTCATTGACGTTCTCTCCCTAACGTTTTGCATTATCGGATGCTCCGTTCAGGTGCAATTCCGAATGCGTACAGAATGATCGAACCCGCGCTGGAAGAACATCCAACTTCAAGCAACTGTGAACCCGCAACAAAAGAGTTGATCGTCAATTGTGTCTAGCCAACGTGTTATACCGGGACTAGCCAACGTGTTATACCGGGAACCGTCGAGCGAACCGTTGACGGGATTGGTCCGGCTGGGGGATAATGCCGCACATAAGTCTTTGCGAATCTGAGTGTTCTTTTCAACGTTAGGTACCGCATGATCTTCCGCTTGCAGCCTTGCAAGGCTTTCGGTCGCGCTGGCAGCTTGCAGGTGCGTGCGCTGTGCGTCTTGTTGCTCGTCTTGTTCGGCGGCGGCGTACAGGCGCAGAACGGCGATTTCGCACCGCGCGCCAAGCACGCCTACCTGATGGATGCCGATAGCGGCGCAATCCTCTATCAGCACGCCGGCGATGAACTCATGTTTCCTGCCAGCATGAGCAAGCTGATGACGCTGGCTGTCGTGTTTCGTGCGCTAAAAGCCGGCACTTTGAAGCCTAGCGACGAATTTTTGGTAAGCGAAGGTGCCTGGCGCCGCGGTGGTGCGCCATCCGGCACGTCAGCGATGATGATCCCGCTCAATACGAAGGCGCGGTTGGACGAATTGCTGCAAGGCATCATCATCCAGTCGGGCAACGATGCATGCATTGTCATCGGCGAGGGCATGTCCGGTTCGGAAGAAGCCTTCGCGAAATTGATGACCGAGGAAAGCATCAAAATCGGCCTCAAGAAGCCGACCTTCCTCAATTCAACCGGTCTGCATCATCCCGAGCATCAGACGACAGCCCGCGACCTTGCCCACCTCGCGCGCTATATCATTCGCGAACACCCGGAGCATATGCCGCTTTTCAGCCAGAAGGAATACATCTACCGCAAACACCGCTTCATCAATCGCAATCCGTTGCTGTTTCTCAACATCGGCGCCGACGGATTGAAAACCGGCTTCACCAAAGAAGCTGGCTACGGTATGGTCGCCACCGCCAAGCAAGGCGAGCGCCGGTTGATCGCGGTCGTCAACGGCCTGTCGACCGGCGAGGAGCGCAAGGACGAAGCCCGCAAGCTTTTGGAATGGGGATTCCGCAGTTTCGCCGAGGTGAAGTTATTCGATGCCGGCGAAAAGGTGGGCGATGCACGCGTTTGGGGCGGCACCAAGATGTACGTCCCCGTCACCGGCAACGGCGGCGTCAACGTCACGCTGCCGAAGTTTGTGCAAAACCAGAAACTAAAGGCCGATTTGGTCTACGACTATCCCCTCAAGCCGCCGATCAAGAAGGGCGATCCG
Organism: Hyphomicrobiaceae bacterium; assembly: GCA_031421555.1. GTDB lineage: Bacteria > Pseudomonadota > Alphaproteobacteria > Rhizobiales > Hyphomicrobiaceae > JAKFWF01. Next base: position 16,945 of record JANOOW010000167.1, read on the forward strand.
GTTGCCAAGCTTCGCGTGACATCGTCGGCCAACACCACGAGCGAGGTCCAGCTTTACGCTGCGGAAGATGTCGAGGCCAGCGGCGTGTGGCGCCGGGGGATCGACTCGCTTGCGTTGCGCGCGTTCAGTTGGATCCCGTGATGACCGGGCGCTTCATCTCCTTCGAGGGCGGCGAAGGCTCGGGCAAGTCGACACAAGCGCGGCTTCTCGCCGAGCGGCTCAAGCATGCAAGTATCGACGTGCTGTTGACGCGGGAACCCGGTGGATCTGCCTTTGCCGAACAGGTGCGCGAGTTCATACTAAGCGGCAAGCAGGCCCCCCACCCACCGCTGGCCGAAGCGCTGCTGTTCTATGCTGCCCGCGCCGATCATCTAGCGGCGACGATCAGGCCGGCACTCGCTGCCGGAAAATGGGTGGTCGCCGATCGCTTCTCGGATTCGACACGCGCCTACCAAGGCGCCGCCGGTGGTGTCTCGAAATCCGACATCGACGCCATCGATCGCATCGTCGTCGGCGGCACGATCCCCTCGTTGACTCTGATACTGGACCTCGTACCCGAAGACGGACTGCGCCGCGCCGCCGAACGCCGTCCGCCCGGCACGCGAACCGACCCGTACGAGGCGCGTGATATCGATTTTCATCGCCGCCTGCGCGATGGGTTCCTAGGCATCGCCGCCGATGAGCCGGATCGCTGCGTCGTGATCGAGGCCGCAGGTCCTGCCGCGCCGATCGCGGCCACCGTTTGGCGCATGGTCGAGAGCCGGCTGTTCGCCCGGCCGCACCCCTAAAATCGGGTATCGTCATGGCACGTGCGCCAGCCACAGCCAATATCGAGGCGCCACCGGAGGCCGATCGCCTCGGCTCGTTTCCGCACCCTCGCCATACCCATCGTCTGCATGGCCACCAAGAGGCGGAGCAAACGCTAGTCGAAACCTTCGCGTCCGGCCGCATGCATCACGCTTGGCTCTTGCGCGGAGCCGAGGGGATCGGCAAGGCGACGCTCGCCTATCGCTTCACCCGTTTTGCGTTGGCCGACCCGTTGGAGCGTGACCGGATGGGTGGCAGTCTGGAAATTGCCGGCGATACCCGCGCCGCCCGGCAGGTCGCCGTCCTCTCGCACCCGAACCTGCTTTTGATCCGCCGGCCCTGGCTGCATAAAGAAAAGCGCTTTGCAGCCTCCATTCCCGTCGACGAGGTGCGCCGTATCCGTTCGTTTCTGCAACTCGCGGCAGAGGAAAGCGCGTGGCGCGTCGTGATCATCGACAGTGCAGACGAACTCGCCGGTCCCGCCGCCAACGCCCTGCTCAAGTCTCTCGAAGAGCCACCCGTTCGGACGATTTTTCTGCTGGTGTCGTCGGAGCCTGGCCGCCTGCTGCCGACCATCCGCTCCCGCTGCCGCACGCTCGATCTCGCCAAGCTCGGTGCGCAAGACCTAAAGCGCGCCGTCAGTGACGCTCTGGGCGCGTCCGACAAGGACCCGATCGACGAAAGCCAGTGGCTGCGCCTGTCGGGGATCGCCGACGGCAGCGTTCGCCGGGCATTAACGATCAGCGAAAGCGATGGTCTGAAAGTGTACGCGCGCATCGAAGAGTTGTTAGGTTTGTTGCCAAAAGTCGATTGGACGGCAGCCCATGCCTTGTCTGACGAATTGGGCGCGACGGCTGCCGAACAAAAATACCAATCCTTCATGAACCTCCTGCTGGATGTCTTGGCCCGCGTCATCAGGGCGGCAGCCACGGGTACGCCGGACCCGCGCCTCAGCTTTGCAGCCAGGCTCATCCCGCCGGGCAGGCTTGCCACCTTTGCCGAGCTATGGGAAACCACGGTCCGTGACCGGGCAGAAGTGCAAGCCCTCAATCTCGACCGCAAGACGTTGATCTTGGAGACGATTTCGAGGCTAGCCGCCGCTTCTCGCAGCTGACGCGGGTGGGTCTCGATCTGATGGCCGCCTATCGGCTTCTACTAGGCTTTTCGCACGCAAGAGGTTTTGTATGGCCACCGGCCAGAAGTTCTACATCACGACCGCCATCTCCTACCCCAACGGCTTGCCGCACATCGGTCATGCCTACGAGGCGATGGCGACGGATGCGATCGCCCGCTTCGAACGGCTCGACGGGCGCGACGTGTTCTTTCTCACTGGCACCGACGAGCACGGCCTGAAAATGAAGCAAACGGCCGACAAAGAGGGCGTCCCGGTCGAAACGCTGGCGACGCGCAACGCGGCTCGTTTCCGCGACATGACGGAAGTTCTCGGCATCTCGAACGACGACTTCATCCGCACCACGGAGGAGCGCCATCACCGCGCCAGCGAAGAACTGTGGCGCCGTATGGAGGCGGCTGGCGATATCTATCTCGGCGGCTACGCGGGTTGGTACTCCGTACGTGACGAAGCTTTCTACGGCGAAGAAGAAACAACCGTGCGGCCGGACGACGGCGTGCGCGTCGGGCCGCAAGGCACGCCGGTCGACTGGACGGAAGAGCAAACCTACTTCTTCCGGCTCGCCAAGTATCAGGAAAAGCTGCTTGCCCACTACGACGCCAACCCGCAGTTCATCCTGCCCCTGGAGCGGCGCAACGAGGTGACAAGCTTCGTGCGCGGTGGCTTGACCGACCTCTCGATCTCGCGGACGACATTCGACTGGGGCATCAAGGTGCCGGGCTCGCCCGAGCATGTGATGTACGTCTGGGTCGATGCACTCAACAACTACATCACCGCGACCGGCATCCTGAACGGCGACGGGAGCGCCCCGCGCGCGCATTATTGGCCAGCCGACGTGCACGTGATCGGCAAGGACATCGTGCGCTTTCACGCCGTCTACTGGCCAGCGTTCCTGATGAGCGCCGGATTGGATCTGCCCAAGCGCGTGTTCGGTCACGGCTTCGTGCTGAGCAAGGGCGAGAAAATGTCGAAGTCGGTCGGCAACGTCGTCGATCCGTTCGATCTCGTCAAAGCCTACGGCCTTGACTCCGTACGCTACTTTTTCCTCCGCGAAGTCGCGTTTGGGCACGATGGCAACTACACGCACGAGTTGATCGTCAACCGCATAAACGCCGATCTGGCGAACGATCTCGGCAACCTTGCGCAGCGCTCGTTGTCGATGATCGCGAAGAATTTGGGCGGCGTATTGCCAACGCCGGTTGATTTCACCGACGCCGACAAGACGATCCTGGCCTCAGCCGACGCGCTCTACGCGACGGCGCGCGAGGCGATGAACGTGCAGGGCATCAAGATCTATCTCGACGCCGTTTGGGCGGTCGTCGCTGATTGCAATCGCTACTTCGCCAACGAGAAGCCATTCGACAAGGCGCTCACGCTCGAACGCAAAGGCACGATCCTGTACGTGACGGCAGAGGTGGTGCGGCAGATCGCGATTCTGGTTCAGCCGATCGTGCCAACGTCGGCGGCACGGCTCTTGGATCTGCTGGCGGTGGATGCGAGCGAGCGTAGATTCTCCTCGCTGGGTCCGGGTCACCGATTGACACCCGGCGTTGGCTTGCCGGCACCCACCGGTGTGTTCCCGCGCTATATCGATCCGGAAGAAGCAACGAGGGAAGTTGCGCCAAAGCCGCCGAAACAGCAAAAGCAGCCGAAGAAAAACTTGGCGCAGGGCTCAGGACCGCAGGGCGAGGCTTGATGCTCGTCGACCATCACTGCCATCTCGACTTTCCCCAGTTTACGTCCGGG